>SDWK01000152.1 GCA_004195335.1 Shewanella sp. | reverse complement strand
GGAGATGTGTATAAGAGACAGGTAAGTCTAAAGTGCCACTTTGTTATTGAGGTGATCAACTTTGACGTTTTACCGGGTGTTTTTGCTGTTATACAGATTGGTATAACAAGAGCGCTCATCTAACCATGCCTACTCTTTAATAAATGGAATTTTCATGCGCCCCTCTCTCTATTTTGACGGCCCCATAGATAAATTGAACTGGCAAGTTCTTAAGTTGCTCTGGCCATATCTTTTCGAGTTCAAATTGAGGGTGGGCTTAGCACTGCTATGTTTGATTATTGCCAAAATCGCCAGTGTTTCCTTGCCGTTTGTGTTGAAGTCATTGGTAGATACCTTAAGTTTGGCCTCAACGGAGCAGATGATCAGTGTGCCGATAGCCCTGGTTATCGCTTATGGTTCGTTGCGACTACTTAATACCTTGATCTCTGAGGTTAGGGATACCCTTTTTGGTAGAGTCACTGAGCGTGCCATTAGGCGGTTAGGTTTATCCGTGTTTGAACACCTTCACCGATTAGATTTAGAGTTTCATCTGGAACGAAAAACGGGTGGATTATCCAGAGATATAGAGAGAGGCACCAGTGGCATTAATTTTTTGATGCGATTCATGGTTTTCAATATCGTGCCTACAATTCTGGAGATCGCCCTAGTTGTCGGGATCCTGTTCTATAACTATGGAATCGGTTTCGCCGCAATAACGTTAGCTTCGGTGGCAGCATATGGACTATTTTCTATTTTAACGACTGAGTGGAGAACGGAATTTGTCCGTGAAGCTGCAAGAGCGGATTCTCGCTCCAACTCTCGTGCGATCGATAGTCTGCTTAATTATGAGACGGTTAAATATTTTAATAATGAAACCTATGAAGCCAATCGCTACGATTGTGCATTAGCCGATTGGGAGGATGCAAAGCGCAAAAACCGACTGTCACTCTTTGCTCTTAATGCTGGCCAAGCACTAATAATCTCTGTTGCTATGACGATGATGTTAGCACTCGCTGCTTACCATGTTGTGGAAAACACCATGACCATCGGTGATTTCGTACTGGTTAATGCGTTTATGATGCAACTATTTATTCCACTTAATTTTCTAGGTTTTGTCTATCGCGAAATACGAGGGGCACTGGCTAATATCGAGAGAATGTTTGCCTTGCTGGATCGCATCCCTCTTATTGAGGATAAAGTTGATGCGAAAAATATTAAGCTCTCGCGTGGAGAGCTGAAGTTCGACAAGGTCAGTTTTAGTTACGATACCAGGCCTATTTTGAATAGCGTTAGCTTTACTGTCTTGCCTGGACAGAAAATTGCGATAGTGGGCGATAGTGGCGCAGGTAAATCGACCATAGTTAAGCTACTTTTCCGGTTTTATGATGTGTCATCGGGGAGTATCTCTCTGGATGGAATTAACATTAATGAATTAACGCAAAATGCGTTACGACAAGCTATCGCCATAGTGCCGCAAGACACCGTTTTGTTTAATGATTCATTGTTGGAAAATGTTCGCTATGGCAGACCCGATGCGAGCGATGAGGATATCGCGGCAGCAGTTAAGATGGCTCATCTTTCTCACTTCATCGACGCATTGCCCGATGGGTGGCATACAAAGGTTGGGGAAAGGGGATTAAAGCTCTCTGGCGGAGAGAAACAGCGAGTCGCTATTGCCAGAGCCATACTCAAAGGGTCCCCTCTGCTTGTTTTTGACGAGGCAACCTCTTCTCTGGATAGCCATTCAGAACAGGCTATATTAAATGCCTTGAAAGAGGTAGCAAAAGGCCATACTAGTCTGGTCATCGCTCACCGTTTGTCTACCATTATCGATGCGGACCAAATTGTTGTGTTGAGTGAAGGTGAGGTAGTTGAAACGGGTGACCACCGTTCTCTCTTAGCCCATAATGGCTTGTATGCCAAACTGTGGAATATTCAAAATCAATGATGAGCTGTATTTTTAACGGTAGAGCTATTTAATACCAATTCGCCTTGAACTCTGTCACTTCTCGACATGGAGGGCCCTGTATTTCGAGGTCGTTTGGGTATTAGTTGGCTAATAGTTCAGCATAGGTTCAGCTAACGTTTGTATACTGCTAAGTATTAACCAATAACGACTATGGCGAGATAATAGCGATGAAGAACATTCCATTACAAGTCAACATTGAAGGTCAGAGAAGCTGCGTAGACACGGATTGGTTAGCCATTATGGCAACCTTAAAGAAACGTGGTTTACAACACGATGAACTGATGAGTGTATACCTTGAATTAACATCCGGAATGAAAGTGACTACACGCGGTCTTAGCTTAGCTAAAATTAATCCTAACCTGGAGCTGCATGGTATTATTCGTGAAACTAAGTTTTCAGCGAACGATTATGCCAGTATGATGAGGGCGTAACCTGTTTACATGGTTAATCCTGATAAGGTTTTACTGCTGATGTTAATATAAACGTTAGTAATCATGGTTTATGTGTAGTGTCTATATTTATCTTAGAAGGCCACTTAGCTTGCCAACCATCACATGATAAGATTAATTTAGAGGGTTCCTCATCCTCTAGCCGATGAAGTCTGATGATCTCGCCCCGTCTGAAACAAACCGCTTCCCCTTCGATAATGGTTAAACGTTCGCAGCTTTGACAACTTAAAGAACGGTTCTTTGTTGATGGTAGCTGACTAACAAATCCTAAACTCAATTCAAACTCCTCTATGAGCTTTATCCTAACTGAATTCGTTAGTGGCTCACATCAATCAATTCTGAAGCATAACAACCGGAACGTCTAGCACGCATTCACATTTTGTTTGTTGATCTGGTTCCCATTTGGATCGTTTTTGTTTTAAAAGTTTATAAGTGAAGCTTATTTTACCGCTTACATCATAATTGGATGTTCGTTAAAAAATGCTTAGTTCACAAGCTCTTGTCTGAGTCAGATTCATTACTGTCCAAAAGAGGTATGTGTTAACTCCACTTTATTGGTTGCAGAAAACGAAAGTATGTACATATTCGAGTATTCATCTTCACCGATAGGATTGACTTCTGGCCCGCCCAGAGCCGAGATAATTAATGGTATCGTATTCGAGTGGCCTGCAACCAATACATTACCGGTTCGGGATTGAATCGCTTTTACGGTCGCGTCGATATGTGCCGTGACTCCTGAACTAATATCTACAATTATCAAAGGTAATCTCCGCTGTTCACTCATTGGATGAAGCGTTTCCTGTGTGCGCTTATATGGCGTGGCGATCAAGCCACTAAACGGTGTATTTTTGAGTGTGGAAAGTAAAGATTTAGCCCGTAACTCGCCTTTTTGACTAAGACTCGGGTCTTTGGAAGCCGATACTGATTTTTCTGCATGCCTGACTAAAACGATGATTTTTTTAGCCGTTAACGTTACAGAGTTTTGAATTTCTTCAGCGTATAACCAGTTAGGGAGTAATGTAATAAGGGCGAAGGTCAGAGTTAACAGTCTCATCATGTTAGTCTTCTTATATGAGGATGATTTGTTACGATAGCGAATTGCCGGAAAATAAAACAGTCTTATTATTAATAAACACTAAAGTAGAACGAAAAATAGCCGATAATAGCTAGGTGAATGTATCTTTTTGAGAGGCTGTAATGGAAATTCGTAATCATGGCGCCGAGGTGTCACAAGTCGCGCACAACAAAACAGATTCAGCAGAGAATCATGGTAAAACCGTGTCTGAAGTTGCCAAAGATAAAACAGCTTACTCGACGAGTAAACAACTGATGAACACTGCAATTATTTCGGCTCAGCAAGAGGTTAACCTAAGTTCCAGCGATGAGCCTATGATGTTGTTATATCGTGCAGCTATCGAAGCCATCAATGAAAAGTTAGCGCCCACTATGGGAGATAATGCACTTCAGAACGCTTATGACAGCGGTGTTGATACGTCACCGAATGCGACGGCAGATAGGATTGTCAGTTTTGCGACTCAATTTTTTACTCTGCATCAGGAACAGAATTCCAATATGGATTTCGATGAACAACTCAATTCTTTTATGAATATTATCGGTGGAGCTATCGATCAGGGGTTCGGTGAAGCCAAAGATATTCTGACGAGTCTGCAAGTTCTGGAGGGAGAGATTGAATCTGGTGTTGAACAAACTTACTCCTTGGTTCAGGAGGGCTTGGCAGCATTTAGAGACAGTTTTGACAGTGGTAACAATACCGAAGAATAACATCGATGATTACCCTTTTTTAAGCCTCATAATGAGGCTTTTTTGTCTGTGATATATCTCTTTTATTAGCCTCTGTTTACTGTTTATGTTAAAGATGACTTAGATAAAATTTGTGAGTGGGGGGCGTTGAATGTGGATTGAGGGTGAAGTCATTGAGCGAATCGATTGGAATGACAAGCTGTTTTCATTAAAAATTAAAGCCGATATTGGTCCTTTTATAGCGGGTCAATTTATTAAGCTAAGCCAGATCATCGATGATAAAAGAATAGGCAGGGCATATTCTATTGTTAATGCGCCTGGCAGTGACTTCATTGAGGTGCTTGCGGTCTCGGTTTCTGAGGGCAAGCTTTCGCCAAACCTTCAGCAACTCTCTGTCGGAGATGTTATAGATGTATCGACGAAAGCTGCAGGATTTATGACCTTAGATGAGATCCCCTCCTCCCCTACAGAGGGAAAACAACTCTGGTTAATGGCAACCGGGACGGCAGTTGGTCCCTTTATTTCAATGCTAGACACCCTTGAGCCTTGGTCTAGATTTGAAAAAGTCATTTTAGTGTATGGTGTCAGAGAGGCAAAGGATTTGGCTTATCTCGATAAATTAAAGCAGATGAAGCTGCAATACCCAGAGCAATTCAAGTTGGTGCTTTCCGTCACCCGCGAGAAGTATCCTGATTCGATGAACTGTCGTATCTCAACAGGGTTGCAATCTGGAGAAATAGAAAAGTCTGTGGGTGTTAGTATTAGCCCACAAAAATCTCAAGTCATGCTGTGCGGTAATCCTGAGATGCTCCGCGATGCGAACAGTATCCTGGTAGAGAGGGGCTTAACTAAAAATCTTCGTCGCACACCAGGTCAAATAACCCAGGAAAAATATTGGTAAGCTATAGCCATAGCGCTGTTCAGTACGATAATTGTTACTGGTAGCTCTCGGCTCAAAGGATTGATTAAATGAAACTCTTCTATTCAGATGCTTCTCCCTATGCTCGTTGCGTTCGAGTTGTCATAAGGCATTTTGATATTGATGGAATCGATGAAATAATCACTAATCCTCTTGAGAACGGTGAAGCATTAATCGAAGCAAACCCCTTAGGCAAAATCCCTTGCCTGCAGCTTAGCGATGGCTCATCTCTATTTGATAGTGAGGTTATTTTACGTTATTTGGATAGTGAGTTTGGCGAGGGTAAATTATTTGGTAATAGGGAACATAATTGGATTAGCGAGAGTCACTTCTCACTAATTAAAGGCCTACTCGACAGTGCCGTCGCTTTGAGACAAGAGCAGATGAGAGAAGAGGAGGGCAAGCGCTCCCTCTTTTGGACGGCTAGATTTGAGCAAGCTTTGCTCAGAGGATTACAACATATTGAGCAATCAGGCTTGATGATCAATTCTCAGTTAACTATTTTGCAGGTGATGCTTGCTTGTTTATTGGAATATCTTGATTTCAGACACGTAGATCTTGATTGGAGAAAAGTAGCCCCTGCCATTGCGGTATGGATATCTGATTTTGAAGCGTTCCCGCCATTAAACGAGACTCGTCCTAAGTAGCCATGTAGGGCAAAATAAATGGTTCCCTTATGTTAGAAGCAAAAATAGTTAAGCCTGTATTCATGCTAATTTAAGTTAATTTAAGCTTTGACGGTGGATTGGTTTATCAATTGATAAATACCTCATTTAAGTCTCCATAACCTCAATATTACTTGCCGAACCGATTTGAATTCATTATCCTACTTGCGATTGATAATTATTATCACTGGCGAGTCGGCATGCTAGTGTTGTGAGGGAGAGGCGTAAATGAAAATTACAAAATATCTGACCATATTGGGCTTGGTCTGCTTAGCGTCAGCGGCTAATGCGGCTGAAAAATTAACGGTATATTCGTACCGACAAGCCTTCTTAATTGACCCGATTCTGGAGAGCTTCACTAAAGAAACAGGTATAGGCGTCGAGATTGTTTTTTCTAAAAAGGGCATAGCTGAGCGCATGGTTCGTGAAGGGCGACTGTCGCCTGCCGATATCGTACTGACATCAGACTTTTCACGATTGATGGATTTAGTGGACAAAGAGTTAGTGGTTCCCGTATCGAGTGAAGTATTAAAGGCAAATATTCCAGCTAATTTTCGTTCTCCTGAGGATAACTGGTACTCGTTGACGATGAGAGTTCGAAATGTATATTCGTCGAAGGAGAGGCTGGGTAAAATCGCCATAGATTATGAGGATCTTGCCGATCCTAAATACAAGGGCAAGATCTGTACCCGAAGCGGAAAACACCCTTATAACATCTCTTTAGTGGCCTCGATGATTGCTCATCATGGTGAAGCCGAAACAAAACGTTGGTTAGAGGGACTGAAAGCCAACTTAGCGCGAAAACCTCAAGGTAATGATCGTGGCCAGATTAAAGCGGTGAAAGAAGGCTTGTGTGATATTGCTATCGGAAACAGCTATTACCTTGGGAAAATGCTTCAAGATCCTAAGCAAGTACCTTGGGCTGAATCTGTTGAAATTAATTTCCCTAACCAAGCTAACCGTGGTTCGCACATCAATGTTTCTGGCATGGCATTAGCAAAATATGCACCGAACAAAGATAACGCCATTAAATTGATGGAATACCTTTCGGGAGATGAGGCTCAAAAATCCTATGCTGAGATTAACATGGAATATCCCGTGAAAGCAGATGTTAAGCCTTCAGATCTCGTGGCGTCATGGGGCGAATTTAAAGCCGATAACCTGCCTATCTTCAAACTTGCAGAGTATCACCAGACTGCGGTGAAACTATTAGATCAGGTTAAATTTGACCTTTAAGCTGATTGATATTTCAATATAGCCTTTCGTTGGGGGGAGGCTTTGATGTTGTGAGCTGGGTGTATACTCTTTCGAATTATAAACATTCCTACTTAAGCTTAGGTTTGTAGTGGATAATTGAGCTATAAATGAAATTAGTACCGTTATGATTTTAGGTTTATCCAGAAGCTGGTCTTTTCTCGGCTATCTAATCGCAGTCATCATCACACTGCCACTCGTTGCTATTATCATTCAGGCGTTGGCGCCCGATGAAGCGGTTTTTGCTCACCTTCTCGAGACCGTTTTACCCACCTATATTGCTAATACTTTGTTATTGATGCTAGGGGTTTGTTTGGGCTCACTCATCATCGCAATTCCTGCTGCCTGGTTAGTGGCTAGGTGTCATTTCCCTGGGAGAAAGGTATTTCAATGGGCATTGTTACTTCCGCTAGCGATGCCAGCTTATGTGGTGGCATATGTTTATACTGACTTGCTCGATTATGCGGGGCCGTTACAAAAACTCTTGCGAGAACTGTTTGCCTGGCAGTCGCCTCATGATTATTACTTTCCAGAAGTAAGAAGTTTAGGTGGGGCATCATTGATGCTTTCTCTGGTCCTGTTTCCCTATATCTATCTACTTGCTCGAACCACATTTATGGAACAATCTTTAAGCCTGCAGCAAGCCGCTCGAGTCATGGGCTGTGATCCGTGGCAGAGCTTTTGGCGTCTGAGTCTACCTATGGCAAGGCCAGCCTTAGCTGTCGGTGTTGCGCTCGTGGCGATGGAGGCCGCAGCTGATTTTGCAACGGTAAGTTATTTTGCCGTACCTACCTTGACCACTGCTGTTTATGACACCTGGTTGGAATACGGCAGTTTATCTGCTGCGGCCAAACTCTCATCCATCATGTTGTTTGTGGTTTTTTCTATGATAGGGTTTGAGCGATTTGCACGTAGAAAGCAGCAACTTTTTCAAAAGCAAACGGGGGCTGGCCAAGGAAATATATATGTTCTTAAGGGCGTAAAGGCTCTGTTAGCTAGCGGCTATTGTTGCTCATTACTTTTTTTCTCTTTTTTGCTGCCATTTATTATCTTACTTCAATATGCGTGGGAGTATTTTGATGAAAGTTGGAATAGTGCATTCTGGGAATATAGTCTCAATAGCCTATATATCGCTGCAATTGTCAGTGTTATTGCTGTTTTCATTGGTGTGATTTTGATATTCATTCGCAGAATAAGCCCAAGGAGAACAGATATACTTCCTTCGCGTTTTGCATCGACGGGATATGCATTACCAGGAACCGTTTTGGCGATTGGCATATTAGTGCCTCTCACCTATCTTGATTTCGCGGTCAACGATTTGTATGAGTATCTGGGTCATCGAGGGCCGGGGTTAATTTTTACCGGTAGTGTATTTGTACTCATCTTCGCTTTTTGCATTCGGTTCTCAGCTATTGCTATCGGCAGTGTTGAAAGTAGTTATAAGCGTATCTCTCCGTCTCTGGATATGGCTGCGATCACCATGGGCTTAAAACCTAAGGCGCTATTATGGCGAGTTCATCTCCCCTTATTGAGGCGGGGCATATTTGCCGGGTTATTGCTGGTGTTTATAGAGTGTATGAAGGAGTTACCCGCAGCTTTACTGCTCAGGCCTGTCGGGTTTGAAAATCTGGCGACCTATGTTTTTCAATTTGTATCAGATGAGCAGTTGGAACATGGGGCGTTGGCCGCAATTGTGATTGTATTGGTGGGCTTGCTTCCACTTATCTATCTTAACCACTCTTTAGAACAAGAAAGCGAATCGACATAATGAGTCGGTTTACGGGAGGCATTGTTATTTTGCTTTGTGACTCCAATATAAATTTATATCAACGGCTCTTTGGGTAAGTAAACGAATATGTCGACATTAAGTATAAAAGGTGTTCATAGCCATTATCAGGGCCTGCAGGTGCTCAGAGGACTGGATCTAACTCTGGCAAAGGGAGAGATTGCAGCGCTTCTTGGTCCCAGCGGTTGTGGTAAAACAACCTTACTTAGGGCTATTGCGGGTCTGCAACCTATCACAGACGGTGAGATCTGTATTAATGGGAAAATATTATCAGGTCCCGATCGGTTTGAGCCAAGCGAGCAGCGTGGTATCGGCATGATTTTTCAGGATTACGCGCTCTTTCCACATCTGAATGTGGCAGATAATATCTTGTTTGGCGTTAAAGATGCGACAAAAGAGCAGAGGGCAGAGCGGCTCGATGAGATGCTTGCGCTAGTCAAGCTCGATGGTCTGTCAGAGCGATTTCCCCATGAACTTTCAGGTGGTCAGCAACAGCGTGTTTCTATCGCCAGAGCCTTAGCCTATGAGCCAGAACTATTACTGCTCGATGAACCATTTTCAAATATCGATGCTAAGGTTCGAGGCGAGATGATGCTGGAGATACGCGCAATATTGAAACAACGCAATGTCAGTGCCGTGTTTGTGACACACAGTAAAGATGAGGCTTTTGTTTTTGCTGATAAACTCGCGCTCTTTAAAGATGGCTATATTGCTCAGTACGGCACCGCCGAAGAGTTGTATTCATCCCCCAGAGATAGGTATGTGGCCGACTTCTTGGGCAGTGGCAACTACATACCCGCATCGGTAACCGATGCATTCAGCGTCGAGACTCCTCTCGGTAAATTAATCAGTACCCAGGCGTTATCTCAACCAGTAAGTTATCACGGAGAGATATTATTGAGGCCTCAGCAATTGAATATAACAGCGAATGAAGAGGGGGAGGGAGTCATAGTTGAGCGACGTTTTTTGGGGGATATTTGCTATTATCAAGTTAAAATCGCCCAGCGGTATTATGAGGTCAAAAGCCAGTTCAGCCAATGGGCGTTAGGTCAGAAAGTAGACCTTCATACACAGCCACATTCTTTAGTCGTATTCTGAGCTAATTAAACCCCTGATGTGGTAGCTTATATTGCTACCGGAGGGGTTATGCTTAAAATACTAATAATAACTGCAACTTTTTTATCTATGGGAGTATGTGCCATGGATAGAGTTACTGGCGAGTCATTTGCAACACGTTCTGAAATCTATGCAACTAATGGCATGGCAGCGACGAGTCAGCCATTAGCCACACAGGTTGCTCTCGATATTCTCAAGCAAGGTGGCAGTGCCGTCGATGCCGCGATTGCCGCCAACGCTATGCTCGGGCTCGTCGAACCAACTGGTGCCGGGATCGGTGGCGATCTGTTTGCCATTGTCTGGAGCGCTAAAGATAAACGCCTCTATGGACTCAACGCCTCAGGTAGAAGCCCTAAGAGTTTGACCTTAGATAAAATACAAGCCTTAGGGTTAGACTATCTTCCACCTTATGGGCCTATTCCTGTCTCCGTTCCCGGCGCCGTCGACGGCTGGTTTGAGCTGCATAATAAATTTGGCAAGTTAGCTATGTCAGCTAATTTAGCGCCCGCAATAGACTACGCCCGTAAAGGCTTTCCTGTCTCTGAATTGATTGCTTATTATTTAGCACGTAGCGCCACAAAACTAGCCATATTCCCAGGGTTCAAAGAGACCTATATGCCAAATGGTACCATGCCTGAAGTCGGGGAAATTTTTAAGAACCCGGCACTGGCTTCGACTTATGAGAAAATAGCGGAGCAGGGGCGAGATGCTTTTTACAAAGGAGATATTGCCAGGACTATTGCCAGCTATATGAAAGCGCAGGGAGGTTATCTTTCATATGATGACTTAAGCGAACACTCGAGTGAGTGGGTTGAACCTGTTTCGGTTAATTATCGTGGCTATGATGTTTGGGAGTTGCCACCCAATGGGCAGGGAATTGCCGCGTTGCAGATCCTCAAAACTCTGGAGCCCTTCGATCTAAGAGGGATGGGACAAGATAGTTCCGAGTATGTACACCATTTCGTTGAGGCTAAAAAGCTGGCTTTTGCCGACCGAGCAAAATTTTATGCCGATATGGCGTTCAATACTATTCCGGTTGCTGAACTTATAGGCGAAAAATACAATTATCAACGCTCAAAATTAATCGATCCCCAAAGAGCCACAAAGCGCGTCGATGCGGGCCATCCCGCATTGTTGCATGGCGATACTGTATACCTGACTACCGCCGATAGGGAGGGCAACATGGTCTCTCTTATTCAGAGCAATTATCGCGGTATGGGTTCAGGAATGACGCCACCCGGTTTAGGCTTTGTGTTGCAGGATCGTGGTCAACTGTTCGACCTGAAGCCGGGTCGCTTCAATAGCTACGCGCCGGGTAAGAGACCATTTCATACCATCATTCCGGCGTTTGTCACCAAGGACAATAAACCTTGGTTGAGTTTTGGAGTCATGGGAGGGGCTACTCAGCCGCAGATGCACGCCCAAGTTTTAATCAATCTGATCGATTTTGATATGAATTTTCAGGAAGCGGGTGACGCGCCTAGAATCCTTCATACTGGCTCGTCTCAGCCGACGGGTGAGCAGATGTTAGATGGTGGGTATATCAGCTTAGAGTCAGGGTTTGATATGAAGGTACGCAGAGAGCTGCAGAAAAAAGGGCATGTCATTCGCGATAGTCTTGGTGCTTTTGGTGGTTATCAAGCCATTTCGATAAATACTGAAACAGGTGTTTATAGAGGAGCATCAGAGAGTAGGAAAGATGGCCAGGCAGCGGGATATTAGTTTTTAATCTGAACTCGGGGTTATGAATTAAGTAACTGGTTACAATAAAGGTATTAATTGTGCGTCAGTTAATACCATTATTATCTAAAGTTATGGATAATGATGCCGAATATGAATTAGTGAAAAGGTAATCAAAGAGATGGATAATCAAGCTATGCCACGTGAACAGTTGGGAGTGTGTGCCGAAGGAAACTTGCACAGT
The DNA here is from genome assembly GCA_004195335.1 of Shewanella sp. GTDB lineage: Bacteria > Pseudomonadota > Gammaproteobacteria > Enterobacterales > Shewanellaceae > Shewanella. The sequence continues at coordinate 1,669 of SDWK01000152.1, read as the reverse complement.
GTGTATTTGATGTTCAATGCCAATGAGGGGGGCGAGTCTCAATTACGGCCTTGTATAGCTAATGTGGCTCAATATATTTACGAGCTTACCGATCAATATGCCGACAGTGCCTTTAATGGTTTTGTGGCCATTGGTGCAAATTATTGGGATAGTTTATATCCATCAGCCCGCCCCGCAGAATTAAAGCCTTTTCCTGCCATGAGCGCTGATACTCGTGATGCACCAGCGTTAGAGTATGACCTTTTTGTCCATATTCGTTGTGATCGTTTCGATATACTTCATTTGGTTGCTAATGAAGTTTGCCAAATGTTTGAAGGTCTAGTTGAACTTATCGATGAAGAGCGTGGCTTCCGCTTTATGGATAATAGAGACCTGACGGGCTTTGTGGATGGCACCGAAAATCCCAAAGGCCGTAACCGTCAAGAGGTGGCACTCGTAGGAGTTGAAGATGAGGCGCTCAAGGGGGGGAGTTATGTCCATGTGCAGAAGTTTGCCCATAACTTGAGTAAGTGGAACCGCTTACCACATAAAAAGCAGGAAGATATTGTCGGCAGAACCAAGTTAGATAATATTGAATATGCCTCAGAGGATAAGCCATTAACCAGTCATATTAAGCGTGTTAATTTAAAAGACGCCGATGGTAAGTCAATGGAAATCTTAAGGCAGAGCATGCCTTACGGAACAGTAAAAGAGCAAGGTCTGATGTTTATATCGACCTGCCGTAACTCAGTAAACTTTGAACATATGCTTCAGAGTATGGTTCACGGCGACGGCCATGGAAATCATGATCATCTGCTGCACTTTACTCAGGCGCTTACGGGCTCCTCTTTCTTCGCCCCTTCGTTGGATTTTTTGGAAAATCAGGCTGGCGAATAAAATCTGAGTGATTAAAGTAGACAAAAAAAACGCACTATTTTTAGTGCGTTTTTTTATGTCAAAAAGAAGATGATTAACTGAGTTGTCGTTATTTTTCTGTATCTGTATCTGTATCTGTATCGGGATCCCAGTAGTTCGTCGGGCGTTTGGCGTATATTTCATCGACGGCTCTGACTAGTACCTTATTATTTTCAGGATAGACCACCACATCGTGCTTATCTCTATTGCCGATGACCAGGAAGGTGAATTCTTCATTTGAGTCGTTTCTTAGGGTATGCGCAATGGCGGTATCGGCATTAAAACAGACATAATCTCCCTGTTTAAAAGGGTGGGGCTCACCGTTAATAAGCAAGGTGGCTTCGCCCTGTAGGGCATATAAGTGTTCCTCCTCTTTGGTATGGTAATGTGCAACTGTCGATATCTTTCCCGGGGCGAGGCGCTCCATGGTGACGCCAATTTTTTCGCAACCTACGGCATCGCCTATGTGTTTTTGTTGGCTGGTATATTTAGCTGAATGTTGCCAGGATTCCCAGCAAATATCATCGACTTTAATTATTTTTGGTGTTGTCATAAAGTATCCTTAGCCCTAGATATAGCTTTCGAATCTCTAATTTCTCATGAATGCTAACGTGATTCAATATATTGGATACAATCAATTTTTGATAGGGAAAGGAGAAAACCAAAAGAGACGCGAAGCGTCTCTTTTTATGTGAATAGATTTGAATCTTGGTGGATGATCAGCAAAATCCGATAGCACCTTGTGAACCGACGTTACTGACCACAAGCCTGTAAG
>SDWK01000556.1 GCA_004195335.1 Shewanella sp. | reverse complement strand
ATATCTGACACATCAAAATTATGTGCGCTGACCCATTCGGCTCAGCGCACAGGCGGTACAATTACTCCAAGAATTTAATTAGCGGGGTCTATTGGCAACTGAATACCATCGGCTTTCGCGTCCAGATCACCGGTTCTAAAGGTTGGCAGTGCATGGGAATCTACGTAGCCCACTCCATCCCATGTAGGCATTGGTGTCGGCAGTAACACCACCTGACCAGGGTTCTCAATGTCGAATCTGAGCAACATCGCCGTATCTTCATGCTGGGTGTTATGACAATGCTCCACATAGGCGCCAGAAAATTCTCGGAAGCGAAGCGCGATATCAAGTTCCCTACTGCTGTCAACTTCAGGACCAATGCGGTAAACATCTTTTCGGGCAAATTGTTCCCATATCGGCGGTGTCAACCCATCACGGCTGAGGACCTGTCCTTCTTCGAAGTGAATGTGGATCGGATGTGCCCACCCCCCCCCCGTACTGATGTGCCAAATTTCCGGACCAGTAGTAGCCAAATTTGGTGCCGCTGATAAGGTTCTGGGATCCATGGTGAGACCCATTCCCCCATCGGTCTTGATGGTCCAAGGTTTGCCGTCGGTACCACTAGAACGGCCAAAATGGAAAGAACGGTGCTTGGCATTAGCCAGCTCTGTTGGGGTCATTTTCGGCAGTGGGATCATCTTCAATCCACCCGGCTCATAATCAGCAGGCTTCATGCTCAAGTCGGTGCCTGTATATGCCACCACCTTGAATTCCATAAATTTACCCACAGCTGGATCTCCCCCGGTCCATTCGCCATCTTCTATGACAGGATTATAAGCTCCCGAAAGAACATCAGCCAAAGGAACAGCGTCTGTCTCCGGACCACGACCGTTTTTATGTTCCATCAGGTTGACCATATAAATCTTGGTGCCTGGAGCATATTTAGCAAAGTCGATAATGATGTCATACCGCTCGGCAATGGCTTGGGTCGGCAAAATGCCGTTAGGGAAAGCCACCGAGTGCTCCATGATGTTGCCGTCATTGGCGATCATATGGAAAGGCACTGACTCACCGGCTTCGGTGACGACGGCTATCTTGAAGTAACGCGAGACCGCGCCATTTAACAACCGCAAACGGTAGCGGCGGGCACGTACATCTAAGGTCGGTTTGTGTAACCAGTTGGTCAGTACTCGGTCGCCTAAGAAACCATCGGTATTGAAGATATTAAAAAACAGCTGACCTTCAGTGTCCCAAGCTTTGTCAGCAAAGAGGATATTGAGGTCGTAGTCTCGATTACCCCAAGGCAGTGCACTGCCACTGGGCAAACGCAGGTTAATACCATCGTTGACAGCCTCATTTCCTCGGTCGATCGCACTGTAATAGTTCATCATCGCCGCATTGCCTTTGTAGACATTCTGCGCAGTGTAATCGAGCATGTGATCGTGGAACCAGTGAGTACTCATCGTTTCGTGCCAGTCACCTGGAACGTTGATGGTACCGTTAGTACAAACTTTGGTCACATTAAGCACTTCAAGGGTTTCACCCACCGCACAAGGATAAGCAGCCATTGGATCACTTGCGTTCGTATTGATGGAGTCATAACCCGCAAGCTGAATTGGCCAGCGATAATCAAAAAATTGCCCAGGAAAGAAAAAGGCCTGGGTATAACCGTCGCTTTCCGCCGGGTTGTGACCATTGTGTTCGTGAGTGGTAATGGTATGAAGACCAAAGCCATTATTGGCCGCGGGATCAATAGGCAAGGTGTTGTAATGGCGCATCATTACTTCTTCGCCATAACGCACCTTCAACAGCTTAGGCGGCAAGGTGCCATCGAAGGTAAAGATCGAGTTTGGCTCCTGCACCGGCATATTAGGGTGAAATTTGATCGGAATATTCGCCGTTGTACCGTCAAAACCAACAGCGCCCACCGTATTATGGTACAAACCCCCAGGCCCAAATTCGCCCTGACTGTATTGGTGTGACTGGAGCGAGTCGCGCAAGCCGCCATTGTCTCTCGCCCCGGCCTGAGCCGTTTTAAAATAGGTCTGCGGGTAAAACTCGTCCCAACGCTGATGCGACCAAAGTGGACCCGGTGGTCGGCCTTCGGCTGGCGGTGATTCCAGTTGACGGCCAACAAAGCTCTCGATGGCACCTTGCCAAGGATTCAACTCGACGGTATTGGCGATTTCGGTCGGGTAGGGATAAAGATCCTGAGCCAAAAAGGTATCCAAAAGAACCCCGTTCGGGCCACTTTGTGCATCCCTGGGCTGTGGCAAGGTGATATCAGTTGCCGGTCGTGGCATTGGGTTACCTTGGGCATCCAACGGCGGCGACCCAGCTAGATCCTGAGGACCAAATTCTTCGAAACGGATCATCTTCTGGCTCCAAGGCTTAACAGCCCCCATACCAGCGAAGGTTAATCGACTTGGAGCTGAACCAGTGGGGATATTAAAACCACCTCCGCCCCCGCGTTGCACCTCTTCAGGCACGGACAGGTTGACTTGGGTGTCCAAATGGGTGCCGGTTAGACCGCCTTCATAGGCACCTTCATTGGCCTCATGAGGAATAAGTTCAGGTAAATTATCGGTTAAAGTGACGCCATCGGCTAAATAAACTGTCCCATCAATAAATGCCTGAGTGCCTGTAGCAAATCCAACTGTTAAAGCTAAATAAACCGCTAATTTTGTTTTTTTATGTTTTGTAAAACTTCGTTGTTTCATCTTTTACTTCTCCAGACTAATTATTAACTACAATCTGAGGCTTACTGAACAGCAAAGGCTTGATATAAACCTTAATCGAGTCGCCATAACGTGTTTCTATTATGTTTGTTGTTCCCAACATAAACACAGTGCGATTTATAGGCCACGAATGGAAATGAAAGTCAAAAGTGTTAAAAAGCTATTGATTTGTAAGGTGTTTTACGGGTTGACAACTTTAATGCTATTAAGTTCCATTTTATTAAAGTGCGGTTTAATGTGTTATATAACCCAGTTACTGAAACTTGGTTGGGGCATATGACCCAGATAGTTGATGTTTTCTTATAAACAGCCAATAGTTCTACATAATGCAATAATTAATGGTCAATATTTAGTATGGGGAATTGCTCTTTTTGGCGCTATTTCAAGCCCTAGGTAATCATTCAAAATGCTCGATTCAGAGTGCTTGAGCAATTTCATTTTGAGGCGCATCAACTAAATTAGGGTTATTCAGGAGCACATTCTCCTGAATAACCATTCCCTACAATCAATCAATGCCTTGCCTAAATCGTTTTTTCTCCTACTGAAACATGCATTTTTAATGGTCACGGTTATAGTTATGAATGCCATTGAAGCACTAAATAATGGTGCTAGAATTAAAATCTATACTACTATTGATAATAACAAACCAAGTAGCATCAGTATTTATTTTACTGGCAAAGGTCTAACGGTTACGGTAACTCTGCCTTTAGAAGAGGATAATTAATGAATTACGCTGTATTATTAATTGAAGATGAATCTGTTTTAGCCAAAAAAATTACAAAATATTTGCTTATGGCTGGATTTGACGTTCGTAACACGAACAATGGTCATGATGCGATGAAATTAGTCACTTCTTTTAAGCCTGATGCCGTCATACTTGATTACAAATTAGCCGGTTCACTCAATGGCCTAGACATACTTCATAAAATAAAGGTAATTGATGAATTGATCAAAGTTATCATGATTACAGGTCAAGGCAATGAACGCCTTGCGGTAAATGTGATGAAGTCAGGCGCATATGATTACCTTATTAAGCCAATTGTTCTTGCTGAGCTGAAGCAATTGTTAGATAAACCTCTAGGACAAATTAAAACAGAAAGCCAGCAAACTGATTTTCATGATAAAAAGGCAATAGAATCAAGTTTAGAGAAAATAAGAGGTAATTCTCTCCCGATCCAAAAAGTTAAAAATAGAGTTAGTCAAATTATTAAGGCTACATCTGCAATGCCAACTGGACTTTGTCCACCATCAATATTAATCAACGGAGAAACGGGTACAGGTAAAGAACTTGTTGCGCAAGCACTGCACTTTGCTAGCCACCGTGCGAACAAACCTTTTATCGAATTATGCTTGTCGACTATTCCAGATAATTTAATTGAATCAGAATTATTTGGTTATGAAAAAGGCTCATTTACTGATGCTCACCAGCGCAAAGAAGGATTAGTTAAATCCGCTCATGGCGGCAGTTTATTTCTAGATGAAATTGGCGAATTGAATTTAGCAATGCAAGTTAAACTACTAAAAGTATTAGAAGATCATTGTGTACGACCATTAGGTAGTATTAAAAGCCACCTAGTTGATGTACAAATTATTACCGCAACTAACCAATTGTTACCAGATTTAGTAAGGAAAGGAGTATTTCGCCAAGATCTACTTTATCGGTTAAATACTTTAACCATAGAAGTTCCCCCCTTACGTTATCGAACAGACGATATTACCGGATTAATTGATTATTTTATAACAATATTTACCGAAAAATATAATAAATCAATATTAGCTTTACATTATAA
>SDWK01000548.1 GCA_004195335.1 Shewanella sp. | reverse complement strand
GTCAAATATAAAATGAACAACTACATAAATAACAAGGTGATAATAGAAATAAACACCCATTTCACTCTAAAGTCACGACAAAAATACTGAGCCTTACTCCACAAAATTTTGCGAATAAGGGTGTCATCCTATCTGTTTTCCACTAAAATAGCCGTCTAGATGTAGATACTTCTACACACTTCAAATTGTTCAACGATGAGATTTACCACCATGGCAAAGCACTTGTTTACCTCTGAGTCGGTCTCAGAAGGTCATCCTGATAAAATCGCCGATCAGATTTCTGATGCGGTACTAGACGCAATTCTAGAGCAAGATCCCAAAGCTCGTGTTGCGTGTGAGACATATGTAAAGACCGGCATGGTCTTAGTTGGTGGTGAAGTCACTACTTCAGCCTGGGTTGATATCGAAGAGATCACCCGTAAGACGGTTCGCGATATTGGCTATACTCACTCAGATATGGGCTTCGATGCCGATTCTTGTGCAGTATTGAATGTCATTGGTAAGCAATCGCCAGACATTAACCAAGGTGTTGACCGCGCAGACCCAAAAGAGCAAGGTGCCGGTGACCAAGGTTTGATGTTTGGTTATGCCAACAACGAAACCGATGTGCTGATGCCAGCGCCAATCACCTATGCTCATGCATTGGTTAAACGCCAGTCTGAAGTTCGTAAAGCTAAGACACTGCCTTGGTTGCGCCCTGATGCAAAGAGTCAGGTGACTTTTGCATACGAAGATAACAAAATTGTTGGTATCGACGCTATCGTATTGTCGACTCAACATTGTGACAGCGTTAGCCAAGCAGATCTGATCGAAGGCGTGATGGAGACTATCATCAAGCCTGTACTGCCAGCGCAATGGTTGAGCAAAGATACTAAGTACTTTATCAACCCAACCGGTCGTTTCGTTATCGGTGGCCCTGTGGGTGATTGTGGTCTTACGGGTCGTAAGATTATCGTTGATACCTACGGCGGCATGGCTCGTCACGGTGGCGGTGCATTCTCTGGTAAGGATCCTTCTAAGGTTGACCGTAGTGCAGCATACGCAGCTCGTTATGTAGCGAAGAACATCGTTGCAGCGGGTCTAGCCGATCGTTGTGAACTACAGGTCTCTTACGCTATTGGCGTTGCTGAACCGACTTCAATCAGTATCGAAACATTCGGTACCAGCAAGATTTCTGAAGAGCTGTTGATTCAACTCGTTCGTCAGCACTTCGACCTGCGCCCTTATGGCCTGACTGAGATGTTAGATTTGGCTCGCCCAATCTATAAATCAACGGCAGCATACGGTCACTTCGGTCGTAATGAGTTCCCGTGGGAACGCACCGATAAAGCTGAAGCCTTGAGAGCCGATGCTAAGTTCTAATCAGAATTAAGCTATAATCAGCGTTAAGCTAACAGTTAAAAAACCGCCTTTTGGCGGTTTTTTTTATGTCTGGAAGTTAGTGGGCTAATAGCATGTATTCAATTAAGTTTCTATTCAGCAGAGGGTCACTATACTTCGCCCGCGATACCACACAGGAACCCGGCGAAAATGTACATCTGAAACTAATGAAAGCAAGACAGGTATTTGTATTGGCACCACCGATTCTATAGAGTGAATTAACACCACCAAACATTAACAATATTAAAATAACGAAGCTTCCAGATTAAGTCATCTCAGGGGGTTACCTGATGGGTGAATCAATGAGTAACAAAGAAGGATCAGCCATGAATCTCAATATCGGTAAACTCATCATAGCGCTACTGCTAATAGTCACCTCACTCTATTGGGGCAAGCCTTGGCTGTCTGATTCCCCAAAGGCCGGTGATACCAGTTCAAATGAGATAACCCCTGTTCCAGTGACGACTTCAGACAAGGTGGCAAACAGGAGTTCGGCTGAAAATGTTTTGACTCAACTCTCACAAAATCATCCAACCGAAGTGGCCAAAGATGTGAGGCTAGGCTCATTAGACGAACTGATGACCCTGTTCGACTCGCTCAATTACAACACTCAAAGCTGGCTAGAGGGCAATCGTGAAGTTCCACGCCTCACCTTCGAGCGAGTCAGCGACAGCTGGCATAAGACCTCCAATGAGATCCCGGTACAACAGAAGAAGATGGTGTTCTTTCGTCTGATGGCACCCTTGATTTTGGTTGCCAACGAAAATATTCTTTTAGAGCGGAAGGTCATCGAAACAGCTCAGCTGGATGACAAAAAACTACAAGCGATCGCGCTCAAATACAAGGTACTCAAAGAGACTAGCGTCCCACTGGATGAGAACCAACGTCAAGCATTGTTAGAACGCGTCGATATCACGCCGCCCTCACTCGTGTTGGCCCAAGCCGCAGAAGAGAGTGGCTGGGCCACATCCAGATTTACCTTAGAGGGTAACGCCTTCTTTGGTCAATGGGACTTCAGCGGTAATGGTATGGTGCCAAAACAACAACGCAAAGAGTTGGGAAACTATGGACTGGCACGCTTCGATAGTCCTTTGGCGTCAGTTGAAGGCTATATGCTGAATCTCAATACTCATAACGCCTATCTAAGTCTTCGTCAGCTTCGAGCCCAGCTCAGACAGAACAATCAAGCGATCACCGGCCCCCTACTCGCAGGAACTCTGGACAAATATTCTGAACGCGGACAGGCCTATATCGATGGTATTCGAGAGATGATCCGCTACAACCAGCTTGAACAGGTCGATGAAGCCTATTTAAGCGGTTCCGCACCCCTGCATCTGATAGGCAAGAATCAATAATATAAGAGAGACACTGGGTTGGTCTCTTTCATCTCTCTATCTCCAGTTTTTACAACCTTCGCCACAGCGCCCTGCTGATCATCCTGACTTTGGTCGGCAGCTTCATTCGGTTTAGGTTTGTTGAGATGATCCCTTTGGTAAAGCGGGTCTTCTTGCTGTAATCAATATTCACATCGAGTACCACGGGAATATTCTCTCCAGACAAGGTCAATGCTTCCGATATCTTCTCCCCTATCTCCTCATTATTTTGCAGTCGAATGTACCGACAACCCGCCGCTTCAACTAAGGCCTTAAACTTAAACTTGGGAAGCACTGTGCAAGTCTCGGCATTGTAAGGCACTTTTTGCGCCTGGGATATCTGAGCAAGCTCACCATCGTTAAAGATGGTGAAGATAGCCCCGATACCGAGAGCAGATGCGCTAAAGAGTTCGGCTTGAGTCATCATAAATGCCCCATCACCTATGATGCCGACCACCTGTTTATCGGGATTGGCCAACTTAGTGCCAATCACTGCCGGGATCGCATATCCCATACAGTTAAAGTCTGTGGGACTAAAAAAGTGCTTAGCCTGGTAGCAGGGCATCAGTTCTGCGGTTAAAAATGTATGGTTCCCATCATCGGCGACCACATAGGCATCGTCATCTAGCGAGCGCCTTAACTGTTGAAAAAACGCCCCAGGATTGACTCTTTCACCACTGTCGTGGGCTAACCATTCATCTAAGTAACTCTGCTTATCACGCTTTATTGCTTGTGTAATTGCTACGCCATCTTTCGCTCTTACATCTACTTTTATCAGCATCTCCAACAGGGCGGGTAATACCAGGCCAGCATCTCCCTCAATGGCGACTTTCGCGGGATAGTTAGCATTAAATACCTCAGGATTGATATCGATATGGATCAAATTGTCCGGCACCGTCACGCCAAAGCTCCCCGTGGCGATTTCAGCAAATCGGGTACCGATAGCGAGCAGACAGTCACACCCTTTAAAGGCATTGGTCGCAGCCGGAACGGCACCGGGGCCAAAACTCATGCCCGTATGAAGCGGGTGCCTCCCCGAAAAGGCGCTCAGTCCCTGCAGGGTTGTCGCAACGGGAGCGTTAAGTAATTCGGCTATCTGCTCGGTACAGGCGCTCGCCTCAACGGCTCCCCATCCGACAAAAATGGCAGGGTTTTTCGCACGAGATAACAACTCTACGGCTTGTGTTAACTGAGCATTGAGTGAATTGCTCAATGTCTCAATCGGCGCCTTATAGACAGGTAGATGCGACACTTCCCCCTTATCGAGCTGAAGGTTCACCGGTATCTCCACAAACACGGGTCCGGGTTCACCATGGTTGGCAAGATCGAAGGCTTCAAAAAGTGTAGAGACCACCTCTTGATGCCGAGTCACTTTAAAGGTTTTTTTGGTGATGGGCTCAAGCATCTTATGTTGATCCATATCATGCAGCTGATAGGAAAATTTCGAGTCGGTTCTCACCCCCCCACTTATGACTAACATAGCAATGCCGTCTAATGAAGCTTCTGCAATACCACTGGCAGCATGGGTGGCTCCGGCGGCAGGAACGATAAGTAAGGTGCCCATGCTGTCACTGCTTCTGCTCACAGCATCCGCCATAAAAGCCCCATGCCCCTCATGGGTCACGAGAACAGGTTCTATACTGTCAGATTGCGCCAACTCATCATAAATTTCGGTGTTATGCACACCAGGAATACCAAAGGTGTATTGCTGTCTCTTATACACATCT
>SDWK01000150.1 GCA_004195335.1 Shewanella sp. | reverse complement strand
GGGCTATTAAGCCCATTTTTATATCTTTATACCTAAACGACCTCAAAATGCTGGATTCAGCATGTTGAGAAGTGACAGAGTTATCTCAATGCTTTAATGAGTTCAGCACTGGAGTCGAAGGTACTCACACTCATCACTTTTAAACGATCTAACTTGATCAAGGTTGCCTGATCTTTCTCTGAGGGCCATAATCGCGTCATTTCCCCCTCTCTGTCTAATGCCATAGAGAAAGGAAGATCTTTCATTTGAGGAATAGCGACAAACCTGGCAATCAGGGAAGGCATGCCACTGATGTCTGCCACATAAACGCGCTTATCTGAGACTTGTTTTTGCTCTGCGGTCAGCACTTCCAGTGCCTCTTTAATAATATCTCCACCTTTCATATTACGACTAAAAAGCAAAGTTTGAGTATTTTCAGAAACAAGGATCTTATTTTCAAACTGGTCTTGAAGCTGTATCTGGGAAACCAGATCACCTTCAACGTAAAATGATGCCTGTGCAAAGCCGGTCAACAGAGTACAGATAACGAATAACAAAGATCGCATGCTTTAATTCCTAGCTAGGTGTTGAGTTCAGCTTAAACAGTATCTTACTCAGCTTAAAACCACATTAAGATTATGAGGAATTCATGATCCTCTTCACGCAGAATCAACGTCAATAAATGAACTCAAGAACAAGCCATCAAAATGATGACAATTTTAGTATCAAAATGTCTAAAATTAAGTAAGCTATTTACTATTGAAATGATGTTATTTAAAGGTCCAGACCATGAAGGAAGATCAACTAGAACAAGAGCTTCAGCAACTACAAAACGTTTATACGCTAATTACTGAGTTTCTAGTTCAGTACAGTTTTCGTCTCGTAGGCGCCCTACTGATTTTTCTTATTGGACTATGGCTCGCCTCCAAAGTCGCCAAACTCATAACCAGACAATTCGAAAAACACAGCATCGACATCACCCTTAGCAATTTTGTCAGCAACCTGGTCCGGATACTCATCGTCATCATGGTCGCCATTATCTCACTGGGGAAACTGGGTATCAGTGTCACGCCTATGGTTGCAGCCATAGGTGCGGCGTCATTAGGTGCAGGATTGGCTCTTCAAGGCATGCTGTCTAACTACGCAGCAGGCATTACCATCATAGTGACTCGTCCCTTTATTATCGGCAATACCATCACAGTCAAAGAGGTAACAGGTGTCGTGCAGGATATCCACTTGGGTTTGACGATACTCACTAACGAGGAGGGAGAGCAGATAAGCATCCCTAATAAACATATTGTCGGAGAGATATTACATAACTCGTTTGCAAACAAATTGGTAGAGACAAAATTCAACATAAACTATCAGTCGGATCCCGAAGACGTTATCGAACTCGCCACTAAAATACTGGCCGATAGCCCTCAAGTTAACCAAGACAAACCTGCTCACATCGGTATTAACGGTTTTAACAGCATTGGCATTGAAATAGGTATTCGGTATTGGGTTCCCACCGAAAGCTATTACCAAGATAAATACCGAACCAACTTAACCCTTTATAAGGCGCTACACGCGGCAGGTATCGAGATCCCATGCCCGGTAAGAGAAGTGCATATAGAGAGGTAATTCTGTAGTTTTACTGGAACCTCAATCTTGCCCTAAGACAGGGCAAGATTTAACAATGATGGCTAAAGTCCCCGCTGCCACTCCTGCCTTAAACTGCTCAGTTGCGGCTTAGTCATGGCCTGCTCCACTTCGGCAACCAGTCTGTCCTTGTCTTTACCTAAGGTCCCTTTCAGCACGAGATAATTTGAAGCGTGGTCCGAGCGAAAAATCGTTTTATCCAGTTCAAGGTGCTTCAATAAGGTGTGCATTTCGGCGAATAACCCCTGTTGATCGGGTAGCTGAAAATGCCCATCAAAGCTCGCATCCATACGCGCCGCCCCTAAAGGAAGCGTAACCACTAAGGTAGAGAGGTACTCCGGCTGAGCGGCATTCATTAACTTAGCTGAGTTGATGGCATGTTGCTGTGATAACTCGGTGCCGCCGAGTCCATTTAAGATCATCACCGAAGATTTAATGCCTGCCGCTTTTATCTTTTTCAGTGCATCGAGCGACGATTCAAAACTTTCGCCTTTTTCAATACGGCGCAACACTTCATCATCACCACTTTCGCAACCGATATAGAGCAAGGATAAACCCAACGCCTTCAACCGAGACAACTCTTCGGTGGTCTTATTGCTAAGGTTTCTTGGCAGACAGTAACTACCGATCCGAGTGACGTCGGGCAGGTGCTCACGGATCAACAAACAGATAGCCTCTAGTCTATCAAAGGGCAGGCTCATCGCATCTCCATCGGCAAGAAACACTCGATGAACCGAGCGACCACTGTTCGCAACACTAATAATGTCCGCAGCAATCTTATCCAGCTTCTGCGCCCTAAAGCGCTTCTGCGGTGCTGTATACATGTCACAAAAGGTACAACGATTCCAGCTACAACCGTTTGTCACCTGCAAAATAAGTGATTTCCATTCCGATGGAGGGCGAAATAATGGTTCAATATAATTCAAAAGTTAACACTCACTAATAAAGAAAAGAACGATGAAGTGTGAACGAGATCCCATGTTTTTACATCTACTACTCATAAATGGATAGGTTTTGATCCAGTTCAATTTTTATTCAGTTTTTTTTGCTAAAGTACACTCATTCTGAGCTTGCATAACTTTAGCAAACTCACATTTCCCATCAGGGTAATGAAGAAAACAGGCGCATCGGCCTGCATACGTAAAGATAATAATTATGCAAATAGCACAACAACTGAAAGACAGAAGAGAGACAGATCTGCATCATGACCTTCATTGGGACTCTATGACTGCAGAGCAAAAAATTGCCCTCTATAACCTGCACCGATTTGGCTATCGGCTGTTGTTTGTTCGCCATATGCATTCTGGACCTTTGGCTGTGATCTCTCAACAGAATCAACTGGCAACGATCAGTTCTCATGGTGAAGTGGATTACAAGACAGATATCCAACTAAGGGACTAATCTCAACTAAATTGTTAGATTATTACTCAGAAAGGAGCGCTGAAAAGTGCTCCTTTATTTATTCTGGCAACTCAAGAACGTAACATATCCAGATGTGGGATCCCATCTTCCAAGTAAACTTCAGAAACAGGCTCAAAACCCAGCTTTTGATAGAATGCCTTGAGGTATTCCTGTCCGCCTAATTGAATATTATGTTCGGGCCAGTGTCTCTTTGACTGCCTGATGGCCTCTGTCATCAATGAATACGCCACCCCACCGCCTCTGGCCCGCTCGGCAACAACGACACGTCCTATACTGGCATCTGCATAACTGACTCCAGGTGCAAGTAATCGAGCATAAGCCACAATCTCTCCCGCATCATTTCGCCCAAGAAGATGACGGGTTTCACTATGGCGATCCTTTTCATCTAATTCCGGATAAGGACAGTTTTGCTCAACCACAAAAATATCGACCCTAAGCTTTAATGACTCATACAACTCATCTACCGAAAGCTCATTAAATGTCAGCACGCTCCACCGCATACCCTCTCCCCGATTAGACTAATAAACAGTATAGAAAATCAGTGTAACACCGTGATGCCAAAAGGGGGATTTCTAACGCCGGAGCTCGTCAGATAACTGGCGATATGGCAGTCCCTTAATCACTGCGTTTCCTTATCAAAAGCACTGCCACAACGGCAATAAGCAATAGCACTGATATGATAAAAAAGACATCGTTATAGGCACTGATATAGGCTTGCTGCGTCATAGTCTGCCCCAACAGCGCATTGGCTTGCGCCGCAGCGGTAACAGGATCGGACCCCGCCTGAATGAAAACATTAGCCGTCTGCATCAGATAATCATTGGCTATCGGACTCACGGCCGGCAGGGTCTCTTTAATATGAGCCAGATGTTCTCTGGAAAGATTATCGGTCAAGGTGGACACTAAGGCGATACCGAATGCACCCCCTAAATTACGCATCACATTGAGCACCGTCGATGCCGATGCATTTTCATGAGGCTTGATATGCATGGTCGCAATAATGCTGATAGGTACTAAGATAAAAGGCTGTCCCAGAGCACGAACAATTTGTGATGCAATCATCTGATCGCCGGCATAATCGGCTGTCATATGACTGTTCATGTAATAGCTTAGCGAAAACATCAAGAAACCAAATGCCGCCAAATAACGGCCATCGAAACGTTCCATCAATTTAGGCACAAGCGGCAGAACCAGTAGCTGTGGGAACCCCATCCACATAATCACCTCACCAATTTCCAGCGGGCTATAATCATGGATCTGTGACAGATAGAGGGGGATCATATAGATAGCACCAAACAGAGCCATCCCCAATAGAAAATAGGCCACCGTCGACAAAGCAAAATCTCTCTGGCCCAGCAACCTTAGA
This sequence comes from Shewanella sp., assembly GCA_004195335.1. Lineage (GTDB taxonomy): Bacteria > Pseudomonadota > Gammaproteobacteria > Enterobacterales > Shewanellaceae > Shewanella. The sequence continues at coordinate 9,119 of SDWK01000150.1, read as the reverse complement.
TTGACTAGGGGGTCACTCTTTTTGAGCTGAATATAGATAAACAGACCTATGTTTATCATAGCTATAATCGATAGATATTGAATGAGTTCAGAGCCAAACCAATCTTTACGGTTGCCCTCTTCTAACACCACCTCTAAGCAGCCCATTCCTATGGCCATAGTGATGATGCCAGACAGGTCCACATTCTTTAACTTTACCCAAATAACGCCCTTTCTCTCTAAACCATAGGCCAGCATCGCCATCACAATTAGCCCAGGAGGCACGTTGATGTAAAACAAGTAATGCCAACTAAACTGCTCCGTTAACCAGCCTCCTAACGTGGGGCCTATCGAGGGAGCAAAAGTTGCGGTGATCCCAAATAGGGCCATCCCCACTGCACGTTTTTCATCAGGAAGAAAATCGAGTATTAAACGAAATGCCAAGGGAATAAGCGCACCACCGAAGAACCCCTGCATCGCGCGAAACGCGATCATCGACTCCAAATTCCATGAGATTGAGCATAATAAGGAAGCGAAGATAAAGACCGCCGTCGTCCAGAGCAGGTAACGGCGCACCGACAAGCCCTGACTCAGCCAACCGGACAGAGGAATGGCTATCATCTCTGCGACCAGATAAGCCGTCGCAATCCATGACCCCTCCTCGAGAGTTGCCCCCAGACTACCTTGGATCTCTTTCATCGATGCATTGGTGATCTGAATATCCAGAATCGCCATAAATGCACCGATCAGTCCTCCAAATACCGCTATCCATGCTCGACGGCTACCACGCTCATAACCCTGTGGCTTTACTTCACCAGTGATCAGGGTATCTCTACTCACTTGTGCATCGACGATAGCGCTCATCTCTTAATGACCAGTATTGGCAGCAAGTGCATTATCCAAAGGCAATGTTGCGGTATCGACCTTAACAACGGCACTCAAACCAGGAACGAGTCTCTCCCGCTCCTCACCGAGTTCCAGACGGATCCTCACCGGAATGCGCTGAACTATTTTGGTAAAGTTCCCGGTCGCATTTTCGGCGGGTAACAGACTAAATTTGGCACCGGATGCCGGCGAAAGGCTATCGATAACACCTGTAAAGGTTTTGTCGGGAAACGCATCGAGATTGACCTGAACCGACTGGCCGGGCTGCATATGCTGGATCTGGGTCTCCTTGAAGTTGGCCGTGATCCACACAGCCCCATCCGGTACCAAACTGTAAAGTGCTTGTCCTGGCTGAACGTATTGCCCTTTCATGGCCCCACGTTTGCCGATCACGCCTGAAAATGGCGCTCTCACTTGGGTATCTGCTAACTGAATTTCAGCAAGATCTAACCCTGCCTTCGCCTTCACGACATTCGCATCGGCTTGCAATAATTGCGCATTGAATACTGCGAGCTCTCTCTGCTTGGCCACCAAGGCCGCATTAGCCTCATCAAGATGAGCGTCAGAAGACTCGAAACTCGCTTGCATCTGATCCACGTCATCTTGAGAGCTGTAATTCTTCACCTTTAACTTCTTGGAACGGCTCAGCTGTTGCTCCGCTCGTAATCGATCCGACTCTGCCGCAGCCACCCCCGCCTGAGCTTGAGCGATCAGCGCGTGTTGCAGATCGACTTTGGCGGAAAGGGTTTGCAACTCAGCCTGAGAGCTATCGAGCTCAGCTTGGCTCTGAGCTAACTTAGCTTCATATTGATTGTCTTCTAACTGCGCCAACAACTGGCCAGCTTCGACATGCTGGTTATCAGTGATATCAGTCATCACCACATAACCAGGAACCTTGACACTGATATGCGAAATATCCGCTTCAACATAGGCGTTATCCGTCGATTCGAAGAAACGAACTTGCGTCCACCAGTAATAAGCACCACCAGCTAAGGCTGCAAATATCAGTGGTACCGCAATGAATAATTTACTTTTGGACATACATGACTCCTTGATTAGCGCCTTATAGTCTACTATTGTTTCCTTAAGTTTATTAGATAGCTAAAAAGCAACCCACTGTTTCACAGGTGTAACAATCATGGATCTTAATCGCGTACAGATGTTTGCCCAAGTCGTGGAGCAAGGCAGTTTTACCGGAGCGGCAAAGGCCTTAGGGTTAACTAAGGCTACCATTAGCCGAAAAATTGCCGAATTGGAGGCCGATGCCGGGGTTCAACTTCTGTTTCGAACCACCAGAGCGCTAAAACTCACCGAAGCTGGCTCAGCCTATTACAATCGGGTTCATCATATTTTGATCGATCTGAAAAATGCCGAGGATCAACTCAGTGCCAGTCAGCAACTGATTAAAGGAAAATTGAAAATTGTCTGCCCTATAGAAATGGGCCAGCTTTTTTTTGGCCGGATCTTTGCGAGGTTTTTAAAACAATACCCGGATATATCCATCGAAGCAGAGCTGAGTAATCGAAAGGTAGATGTGATCGAAGAGGGTATAGATGTCCTGTTTCAAATCACCAGCAGCTCCGATCCCCGGCTACAGACCTACTCTCTACTCAATACCAGCAAGACCTTAATGGCTAGTCCTGAGTATCTGGCACAATACGGCACACCACTGACCCCACAAGATCTCAATAATCATAAGGCGGTCAAGTTAGAGTCGGCGCATATTGACGGCAAGTGGAGTCTCTTCGACGGAAAAGAGTGGGTCATTGTCGATCCCGAAGCTCAGCTCACCGTGAATAATGTCACCCTTGCCAGAGAAGCTGCGATTGAGGGATTAGGGATCACCTCAGTGCCAACCTTGATAGCCCAGCAAGCCATAGATGAGCATCTACTCATTCCGCTTCTGGAAGATTTCCCAATGGCGCAGACAAAGATCACCATGAGCCTGCCACAGCGGGCTTACCTGCCCAGAAAGTATCGCGTCTTTATCGAGTTTATCTACCGGACTATGAGCGAAAATCCCGATAATCACCTGCTGGAGATCCCCGACTTTGTCTCGTTAAACTGATTTTTACCAATCAAAATCAAAGATTATTAAATTAAAAAGCTCATCCCTGCAAAAATAATGATAAAGCTGCTAACATTGCAGCCAATTTTTAAAGCTTAATGAGATTGAACAAGATGGGAAGAGCATACCAGAACAAGAAAGAATCCATGGCAAAAACGGCTGGGCAGAAAACCAGAATATATTCTCGCTATGGTAAAGAGCTCTACGTTTGCGCAAAAAATGGTGGTTTCGATCCTGATGGTAACCTTCCACTACGCCAGTTGATCGCCAAGGCCAAGAAAGACCAGGTACCGGCTCATGTTATCGAACGTGCGATCGAAAAGGCCAAGGGTGGCGGCGGTGAAGATTATGAAACTGCACGTTACGAAGGCTTTGGTCCTGGTGGCTGCATGGTCATCGTCGATTGCTTAACCGACAACGTCAAGCGTACTTTCACCGAAGTTCGTCAGGCATTCGTTAAAAATGGCGCCAAACTTGGTGGCCCGGGCACCGTTGGCCACATGTTCGAGCATCAGGCCATTTTTGTTTTCAAAGGCGAAAATGAAGAGGAAGTGCTAGAGATGCTGATGATGGCCGATGTCGACGTTACAGATGTTGAAGTCGAAGATGGCATGACCAGTGTCTATGCACCGAATACCGAGTTTTACAAGACTAAGACCGCATTGAACGAAGCCATGCCTGAAGTCGAATTCGAGGTTGAAGAGATCACCTTCATTCCACAAACCATGACAGACATTACCGATCCTGAAGTGATCGAGCAGTTAGAGAAGTTCCTGGCAGCCCTCGAAGATTGTGATGACGTGCAAAATGTCTACCACAACGCTGAGCTTCCGGAAAACTAAGTCTTATCTATAGCTCGGCAAGAGCACCTAGAAATGAACCTGTGTCATCACCTATCCGGCTACTGGCACAGGCATTGACTCCCCCACTAAATCCCACTCATTATTGGGCTGAATTTATTGACACCAGCCAACAAATTGTCACTTTTTCTTCTGGAAAGAGGTGAGCAAACCCATCAGCAAAATAAATAACAAAAAGCTTACTCTAACCCAGTAAAAATCATGGTTTCAAGATAGACAATATTTCGATATGCCCTATGATTAATAGCGATAGATACTATTTCTCTCAGGCAGTGGCGGTAATCAATGTCAGATAAGAAAACATAAAAATCTGGCCGCTGTCGTGTACATAATCGAAGGTAACTTATGAAACACTCTAAGACAATACTAGCTATCACCCTGACGAGTTTGCTTGCGGCATGCGGTGGTAGTGATGATAACTCGACCCTCCCCCTCCCCGAGTCAGGAGTATTTAGCCTGGGGGTATCGGACAACCCTGCCGATGCAGAGATAGTTAACATAGCCTTTAAACAGGTGGTGCTTAAAAACAGCGACGGCTCAATCTCTTTCGACGTATCCGATGATGGCGAACTTAAACATGTCGACCTGCTTAGTGTGCAGGGGCAAGAGGTTGAAACCTTAGTCAGTGGCCAGTCCGTGCCTCTGGGTGAATACCAGATGTGTATCTATATGCAGAAGAGTGAAACGGCTAATATCGACAGCTCCTATGTTCAGACAGCCGATGTCATCGAGGGTCTGACGACCAACAGCAATGGCTCATGTGGTGGCGTGGGCGCCGAAGATGAGGACACCGGACGCCTGTTCTTAAATAAAACCTTCACCATTGCCGCTGGCACTAACACCTTTGTTGCTGAGTTCGAATTGGCTAAAGGCTTACAGGCTCCTCATGGTAATAAAGATTATTGGACACTTAAGCCAACATCGGTTCAGCTGGTTAATGTCTCTGAAGTCGGCGCTATCGGCGGGCAGATCAGTCCGGAAACGTTAGCCACCTGTGAATCTGCGGCGGTTGAGCAAGGCTTGCCCGATCTGTATAGCCCGGCGGTTTATCTCTACCCAACCGAGACAGCGCTAACGGATATGGCAGACTTTAGGGGCGAAGAGGTACCCTATATACTCACGGAGATTGCACCTATAGCATCTGCCAGAGTCAATCCAATCACCGATGATACCGAAGCTGTTATCGGCCATGAATATGAATTTGGCTTTGTCGTAGCGGGCACTTACAGCTTAGGCTACACCTGCGTGGCTCAAAATGATGATCCGGAAGCGGCAAACACTCCAGACGATGAGACTGATCCTTTCTTCATTCACATCGATGAACAGGCGATAACCGTGATAGTTGAAGAGACGACAGAGCGTCACTTCCCCGAAGCGTTTGACCCGAGTGCTTAAACAGAGCTAAGGTCAATTACAAATAAGGCACTCGAATGAGTGCCTTATTCTATTTAGAATCAGTATCAGTACTAACCAGATACTGATATGGAGGAGTATTATTTGTGAGTGACTAACTTCTCTGGCCTACTTGGCCGCCACCCGTTCTCCCGGATTTTTCAGATAGGTATCTAAGAATTTCACATAGGCTTCCGATGCCGTAATTCGGTTATTTTTCTTACTAAAACCGTGCCCCTCGTCATCGAACACCACATATTCCACCGGCACTCCGTTTTGCTTCACCTTATCCACCAACTCATCACTCTCAATTTTGAGTACACGAGGATCGTTCGCTCCCTGAATAACCATCAAAGGTTTAGTGATATTTTGTGCGTGAAACAGAGGAGATATGGCTCTATGACGCTCTGCATCTGTCGCCGGGTCGCCCATCTCATCATAAAGGGCTTTCTTAAACGATTCCCACCAAGGTGGAATCGACTCGAGGGTACGAACCCAATTAGTGACACCGAAGATATCGATACCCACTTTAAACTCCTCTGGCTGAAAGGCTAAAGCCGCAGCTGTCATATAGCCACCATAGCTCCCACCCATGATGCCAATCTTCTCTGCATCGACCCAATCTAAGCCTTGCAGATACTTCTTCCCATAGACGATATCTTGTAGATCATTCTCACCATGATTCTTATCATCGAGATGGAAGAAAGTTTTCCCATATCCTGAACTGCCTCGATTATTGACTGCAAATACGGCATAGCCATGATTGATCAAATGCTGGCGCATCGCACTGTATCCGGTGCGGCTCTGACCACCGGGTCCACCATGGACAAATACCACTGCAGGACGTTTATTCTCTGCGCTCGCTTCCTTAGGCTTAAACAGTAAGCCAGGCACTTCTAAGCCATCGAAGCTCTTGAAGCGCACCACTTCACTCGCGACTAAATCTTTGGGATTAATCTTAGGGTTCAGGGCTTGGGTGAGCTGCTTGGCTGACTCGCCACCCATCTTCCAAACGAAGAGGTTAGAGGGTGAGGTATCCGAATTGATATAGAATGACAACGTGCTTTCATCTTTAGAGAAGTTCACACTGCGCAGATCGCCGGCAGGTAATTCAGGCAGGCTCACCGCCTCACCGGATTGGGTATCTAAAATGCTGATACGGGTACTGGCATCGGCATTCACTCCGGAGACACGATATCTTCCAGACTCAGAAAAATAAACAAAGCTGACATTCCAGTCATCTTTCACCGCTAGAAGATGATCGCCGGTGGCGATATCGTATTGCCACACTTGTGAAAACTCTCCCTTCGCATCTGTACTGTAATACAGCGACTGACTATCGGTAGAGAACGTCATCGGGTTGTAATTGGCAGGGTCTTGATGTTGGCTAATGAGTGTTGGCTTCGCGATACGTTTTCTAAAATCTAACAGGTATGTATCGCTATCCCTATTCGTATGGGTTTTCGCTAATGACAACAAATGCCCATCGGGTGACACTTCTGATATATCAAAACCCAGCTCATTTTTAAACACTAAGGTGCGCTTATAAGTTTTTGCATCATAGCGATATAGATCCATAAATTTCGGATCACGCTCGTTAGTGGTTGCATAGAAGAACTCGCCGTCATTGGTAAAATTCACGAAGTCAGCACGGGTATTTTCACTATTTGTCAGATCCGTAATCGTGCCATCTATTTCACGGACAAACAGATGATAGAGCTCATTTCCACCATTATCCTGAGTCAGCAATACTCGATCATCCTTAGGAAACCAAGATACCGGATAGGTGGTGTCTTTAAAGTTAGTCAGCGCGACTTTATCGCCGGAGGCAACACCTATCTTATAAAGATTAAAGATCCCGGTTTCATCTGAGCCCATCAAGATGGAACGCCCGTCTGCCGAGAAAGAGGAACCAAAATAGGTTGTGGTTTCGAAGAAGGTCTTGGCATCATATTTCTGCACAGATGTTTGAACTGCAGATGGCTCACTCGCCACCTGCTCATTCGGGTTATTCGCTGTGTTTGAACATGCTGTAAGGCCCAATCCTAAGGTTAAGGTTAGCGCACTAAGGTGAAGAGACGTTTTCATATTTCCCTCTTTAATTTTCCCAAAAAATTAGGTTAGTCAAAAATCCATATACTTCACACCATAATTAATCCTAACAATCATCAAACAGGATTAAACAAGATGGTTATAACCTAGAGGAAAATGAACATAAAGGCGAACAGTCCAATCTGCATCAAGGCCTATTCACTCAGAAATGTAAACTTCAGGCAACAAAAAGGGCCCCGAAGGGCCCTTGGCTAACCGAACATTCATCTGGTCTGTCATATCGATATCTATCGTCTTAAAACGGCGGCCTGCAGGGTAACCGTGTATCAATTCAATATCTAACGAAGAGCTGACTCAAATGAAAATCCATTGTTTCTAACGTTCGAACTGGTGGAACTTCTCGATACCGTAAGACCTACCTTCGGCGTGACAAGTCGCACAAGACTCAGAAGTTCCATCCGTATACCAGGTACTTCCGGCGCTGATATCCATTGGAATGTTTAACTCTCCACCGTTGGTGAGCATATGGTTCTTTGCAGGCTCATCATTATGACAAGCAAAACAGTTGGCCATAATAGGGCTCGTAGCTACACCCGGAGTACCTTCATTGTATGATTTTGAAGGTATATATTGGTTAGGCACAAGGTTGAGGTCCATCGCTCCATCATGACAGGCTACGCAGTTAACGCCTTCCAGACTCGTCGCCGCATTTTCTTCACCATCTCCACCTATACTGCCGACTCCCCAATGCTGACTGTGAACCATAGGACCGAAGCCCGGAGCCGAATTACCGGCTCTTCGATCTTTGCCGGAATAGTGACAAGAGAGACAGCTTACCGCCCCATCAGAGAAACTCCCCGACTTATGAAAATCGCCGCCAGTATTGTGACATGTAGTACAGCTTTCATTAGATACGGCAAGGCGTCGGGTCTCAACAAGCGCTTCTGGATCTTCATTGGCAAACAATGCAGGAGACATACTGCTGACAACGACTTGAATACCATCATTGAAAGGTGTGTATATCACTTTAGAGATCGCCATCAACCCCGTGATCGCATCATCTGCATTCGCGTAAGTTGTACAGTAAGTGTAATTGCCATCTTCGCCAGCAAAAGCGCTAGTGGTACCAGAGGCACTATTTACAATCTCACCGCCGAAGTACTCAAGAAAGCTCACAGATACAGAGACATCCCCACTTGAGACTAACTCTCCCAGATCTAACTGGCTTTCAGTTTCCCCCTCAGTATTAAACAAAGAAATATCCGTACAACTCTGCAACCCACCATCCGTTGAATAAGGTTTACCTGTCACCGTGTAGTGATTTTCATGCATCAAGGTACGAGTGCGAGCCTTGGTATGCAGCTCTCGATAATCGCTATCTTCATTTCTCGCATTTAAATTAACCGCCGAATTAATGCCCGATGCTTCATGGCAATCTACACATGTTTGAGTGCTATATACGTTAGTAATAGGCTTCTCGTGACAGGTGTAGCAATTAGAGGGAGCAAACCCTGTTTCAAACTGCTGGTGATTAATATGCCCAATTTTTTGCAGGGTATTCTTCGCATAGCCGCCGGTATTCAGTGAGCTACCGCTATCATCCACATCGCGTGCGACATTGTTATGACATGCCATACAGCCGGCAACCAAGTCAGTTTCCCCTTCGGCATTAATTGCCGTATAACTCGAATGCTTAATTGAAGAAGCGAAGAAGTCCACGTGACAGCTCTGACATGTCGCCGTCGATGTTGTATGAATATTTTCGGTTTTATCGACAACCATATAACGGGACTTGGCGATATTCTTGCCACCACCAACCGCTAAACGAATAAGTCCTTCGGTGCCCGCATTTACCGAAGCCATAGGCGCGATAAATTCGTAACG
>SDWK01000289.1 GCA_004195335.1 Shewanella sp. | reverse complement strand
AAAATTAATAGAAAAAGTAAACGAAACCCCAATCGCCGAAAATTATCACAAAGCCATTAGCAACAGCTTAATGAGCTGTGATGCTAGAACTTACCTAATTTTTATTCGTTCACTAGCAATAAATAACTTTAAGTGGATCGATAATGACGATCCAATAGAGCAGAAAATGGCTTTGATGTGTCACTATGATTTTTGGAATTGTGCAGGTGATAAACTAGGTTATAAATCTTTATCTGAAAGCTTATCAGCACTTTATCACCCTGAATATCAAAATGAGTTAATACAAGTTATCAATTACTTATTGGATAATAACGATACTCAAACCCAAATACTTCAAGCGGACTTTCCTTGCCCAATTCAACTTAATGCTCGCTATACACGAGAGCAAATTATTACGGGATTAGGTGGTTCAAGTTTCGAAAAACAAGCCATAAGCCGTGAAGGTTACTTCAACCTAAAAGATCTCAATGTTGAACTGCTGTTTGTCACGTTACAAAAGTCAGATCAGCATTTTTCACCTACTACGCTTTACCATGATTATGCGATGAGCCCTACTCACTTCCATTGGCAAACTCAAAATTCAGCAAGACCAGATAGCGGTAAAGGATTAGCCTATATTCAGCATAAAGATATTGGTAAAAGACTCATGTTATGGGTACGAGAATCAAATAATGACGAAAATGGAAATACGATGGGCTTTGTGAACTTAGGTTGGGTTAACTTAACAGAAACTAGCGGCTCCCAACCGATGAATATAACTTGGGAACTGCATGAGCCTATGCCCAGTTATCTATGGAAAGATGCAGCAAAATTGGCAAACAGCTAAACTCTAGTAATCGATCAAACCATCTGCTTTATAGAAACCAAGTGTAGATGCGGCTGCGAGCTTCCAAAACAAGGATGTTTTGGTAGAGCCCACAGGGAAGTGTTCACGGCGTCTCGCAGAAGTATCTACACATATGCCCACGGCAGGTGATAGATGACTATTCAGCTATGATTACTATTAATCTGGCCAATGCTGATAATGTAATGAGCTTATATAAATAACGATGCTACGGCTTCATCGTTCAAGCAAAAAGGCCATGGTTCCCCATAGCCAACCAAACACCTACCCCACCAAATGAAACCAACACCTAACCAAAAAGTTATTTAAGCATTGTTAACCGACAAGCATCCTAATTTGTGTACCGACAAGGAGCCAAGTTTGAAGGATATTTAATTCAAGCAGCACTTCTTGAATTTCTTGCCACTCCCACAGGGACAGGGATCATTGCGACCGGCTTGAATATCAGCAATAAAAGGCTGCTGGGTATCAAGGCTCTCAAAATATCGTTCGTCAATTTCCTTTGGCGTATTCATCAAATCATCGAAGACGGCCATGAGATCCTCATCATTCATCTCAGATTCTGAGTTGAAGCCAGTCCACTGGCTAAGGGAATCAATCACATCATAATCCCCGCTTATTAGGCCACTTTCCCACTCGGAATAACCGATAGACTGATTATCCCAATCAAGGATGCATTGGTTCTCGGCAGGGCCTTCGTCTATCACTTTGCTTTCTACATAACCAACAAACTGGGCATGATATTGATTAAACTGATTAGAAATTAACAGATTAATTAGTTCAAAAAGCGCTATTGAGTGACTATTTTCGACGAGATTTTCGATAAAACCTGGAATGCTTTGATTAAGCGTCTCTCTATCAATTTGGCCAGTATGCAGTTGAGAAAAGAGTGCACTTAAGGCAGCCATCTTAACCATTTCGCCCGCTTGCTCTGAGTTAACCAGAAGGCACAATTGCTCAGGTTTCCCTTGCGCCAAAATATAGTAAGCAGTGGAAAGATCAGAAGCGATAAAGTCACCGAGTAGGGTTTCTAACGGACTATTACAGTCATCTTTGTTGGTTAGATTAATGAAGGAATCAAAACAACTAAGCTGCTTCCGGTCGACAATAAGGCATAACCCGAAGAAAAGAAGATTGGACTCAGGATCGGTCAGATCCTCTTTAACGATAAACCTTTGCATCAATTCATCGATAACAGGCAGTAACTCAGACCACTGCTGCCTAGCGCTCAACAGGGCTTCAACTGGAAGTTTTGTTAAGTCGCCACGACTAAGAGTGGTAATTATCTCATCTAATTTCATATTGCATTCAAGGGTAGGAGGTGATTTTGCATATAGAGTAACAAAAGAGGAATCTAAAGCCCTAGTAAACTTGTTATGAAAACAGATAACATCGAAGAGATGATAATCAACAGGTGCAAATAAGACCGAAACCATCGATTTTAGGGTGAGGTTTCACGGCGTGAAACTCTTCAAACGAGAGATGGGTGAATTTGGCAAAGCCATGAGCTCATGAACGAGAAGCATGGAAGCTGAACGGGCTTTAAACAAGCTCATTCAACCTTTATCTACATTCCAATAATCTTGCTCAACACTGACCTCAGCCTGAACTATCTCTTGCTCCTCATGAGCATCAATATAGGCAGAAATATCCTGATAAGTTAACCATGAAGCATAAGCGATAATACCGTAAACCATAAAACGAAACATAAGAAACACTCACTACTTTTAATCTGATAAACGCTAATATATCTCACATTAGGAATAGATAATACTGTCAATATGATGTCGATTTCATTAGTTTTTTTGCCATTTTGACTGCATCCACAAACAGTCAAAAAAGCAATCAGGCGTCATTTTTTTGAACGTTTTTCATACACGATGTTAAAGGCATTTTTAACGCTTTTATCGTAATGCCTTAGTGCAGCCACGACAAAATTGCTCATCCAGTTTGCCGCCGAACATTTAGCTTTAGCTTAATCAACAGGCTAAATTTATTGGCTAGCAGCTACCGCTGAGAGTGTAAAAATCAGCTAAAATATCGAACCGTAACAAATAATTACTACTATCGAGTAACTGTGGAGTAAATTTTGTGGGCAGACAGCGATAACTCACTTCCCATATCGCGATAATCTTATTAGGGACACACACAAACCCCGGCTTTAAGGGCGATGTACGACTCATAATGGCTCAGTGGCAATAATCTGCAGCTAGTCAGAATCTGGTTTTCATAAAACAAAAAGTTATTAGATGCTTTAAAAACAATCTAAGGAGAACGTTAGAAAATGAAACCAGAATGGGCAAGTGTCAATAAATAGCGCACCATTTACCCCCTCTTCGGCATTAACATCAACCGGCACAAACGGCGCCAATACCCTACTAATACAATAAGAGTACGGCAAGAGTAGAGTGAGAGTTGTAAACAGACCATGACAGCCTGGGTAGGATTTAAAACCAGCATCACTTTTAAATTCTTTTTATCACTGTAGAATCCCCGCCCTTCTATCTAAACCTGTGCATTAATGATGATCGATCTCGCTATACTTCCCCTGTATCTCACCACCGTCGTTGCCCTTTTGCTGATCCCCGGGCCGGATATGTTACTGATTGCCAGTTCCAGTCTAAGTTACGGCCGTAAGGTTGGCATTTTCGCCAGCTTAGGAAATGCGACATCCGGGTTAGTATTGACCCTGTTAGCGGCAATGGGTGTCTCGGCGTTGATTGCCATGAACCCTATGGCGTTGCAACTGCTGCGCTTATTAGGCGGAGCCTATCTGTTAAAGATGGGGTGGGATTGCATGCGAGCCGGACCCGTCGACGCGCCAGAGATAGCACAGGATAATAACCTGGCTAAGACTCTCTATCGTCGCGCCGTATTCAGTAATCTACTAAACCCTAAGGCCCTGCTCTTCTTCGTACTATTTTTACCTCAGTTTGTCTCTTCTCAGCTAACCGCGACATCAGGTGAACAGATGCTAGCATTGGGCTTATTGCTCAATGTGATGGGATTACTGTTTAACCTGCTGCTGGTCGCTATGGTTGGAAGCCTGGGTAAACCGCTATTGAAAAATGAGAAATTCAGGGCGAATCAGAATAAGTTTATGGGCGTTATATTCTTTGCCCTCGCCATCTGGTTGTTGACCTCGCAAGTTCAAACCATGAGCTAAGTAATATTGTTGAGAAACCGGCACAGCCGCAATATGATGACTACGGAAGTGAATCTCCCGTAGTCAATTCTCGTTTTTAAGCCGTCATTACCCTCAGATACGACTCCCACAAAAACAAAACCATAAGATTATCCCTCCCCTTTTGCCGAAGAGTCACCTAGAACGATTTTTTTTATTCGCGAACACCCCCTCATTTTTTGGCGGGTTTGGTCGATAAATAACATACGCTGAGGGCAGCGATTACCGCACTCATCCCTCAGCCTTAGTATTTTCGAAAGAGATAAAAGAGATGGTCAGGTAAATACCTTAAAAATATTTTAATAAGCTGTATTCAAATAAGTTATTTGTTAATACTTTGTTGAGTCGAGGCCAGATATTTCACTTTAATAAAGCGAGAGTTAATATGTTAACTACCATTAAGATGGTTAATTAGTACTCGACTTTCAGTCTATTTTCTTGTGTTCTGTTACGGAAAAAATGAAGAAAAACCTGATATTAGATCGAGTTAGCATTAAG
>SDWK01000287.1 GCA_004195335.1 Shewanella sp. | reverse complement strand
TATTCATAGTGGACCCGTCCTCTTTCTGATGAGTTTTAGCAACTATATCGTGGCCCATTGCAAGGCCGATTAAAAGTGGATGGGTCCATTCCATTATCCTTGGAGGTCATGGAATGAAGTTGGCTTTGTGTCTGTTATAAACTTCAGCATCCAATCTTTTATGTTAACCACGTAATCATTTATTCTGAACACGCTAAATGATGAGCCCTTCATAGCTGCTTATTCTCTTACTCTGTCTTTATTCCTAATCGGTAACCAGTTAGCTCTGAGAGTTATGTGTAGGACTATTATTAGGTCGAACCTGTAGATAGACACTCCGTATCAAATTATCAGGAGCTAGTTGCTCTGTTTTCTACGTGCTTGTGGCTATGGGTATAAAGATGCGAGCGCTTTGCGAGAATTTAGCTCATAGAGGCAAGGCCATTCATTGCTCCTAGGTAACGACTTTATGCGTTACTCTCAATAATTGCTTCTCGGTTCTGGCACCCTGCATAGCGCTACCTCCTCTACCCATATAGTCGTGTATTATTCTACCTTCGGCCATATATGGCTCATCCAGATTGTAATGAGTGAAGAGAATCGTCACGCTAGATTTAAGCTCGTTAATCCAGTATCAGATGCGCTAAATTGACCAAGCAGCGCATGAATTCTGCCAAAATAATGCTTTCTATATAATGTGGTTAATGTAAGTAAGCGAGTTGAAAGCTTCAATATGAGCCCGTCAGCACAATATATAGAGACATAAGCTATCGGGCATTCGCTGCACAATGGAGATAATTCCTACGCTTTGGTAACAATTCAGCGTTTTGTTAAGTTGTTATCGTTTCGCCTTGTTTTCGTGCTCTGTTTCTCGTTGATTACTTTCGAGGTAATTGCAACCGAGCTAGTCACACTTTATTTCCAGTCACTTAGGTACATTTCTTCAGCCCCAAATTAGAGGGCACCAATATAAGTGAGTGAGGGATATGATGAAACGATTCGATATGAAGGTTGCTACATTAGCAGCATTAATCGGTCTGGCACTTTCAGGCTGTAGTGGCGATGATGGTAAAGACGGTATAGATGGCGAGGACGGCACGCCAGGTACCCCTGCCATTATTGTTGCAACCAGTGCGAAAAGTTTGAATGTGACAGTCGACAAGGTGGCTATAGCCAGTGACTCGGCAGTGACCTTTATGGTAACCAATGAGAAGGACTTGCCTGTCGTTGGCTTGAGCCACTTTGGCTTTATGCTATCCGGCCTGGAGCAAGGCGAAAATGGCGATGCCAATAACTGGAAACTACTCAGTTCGGAATCTTGTCCAGACAGTAAATATGCCAAGTGTGGCACTCTGACCGACAATGGTGATGGTACCTATGACTACCACTTCCTTAAAGATGTGACTGCCGAGCCAGCCTTTACTATCAACGATGACAAGACGCTGCGTCTGATGGTCAATACTGGTGGTGAAAAAGTAGGAGTTTCAGAGCTGCCCTACGCCAATATGAACTATGATTTCCGCGCTCAGGGTGAAAAGCCGCTGTACACCAAGAATGTGGTCAACAACCAGAACTGTAAAAGTTGTCACGACGACTTTACCATTCATGGTGGACATTACACTGAAGTGGAGACCTGTGTATCTTGTCATACAGACAACAAGGTCAGTAGTAGCGATAAAGTCTTCCCTATGCTGGCTCACAAGGCTCACATTGGGGTGATACCTGCGCCAGTCGGTGGTTGTGATAACTGTCACTCTGAAAATGAGCAAGCGACAGATTACGCCAACTGGAAGAATGTACCTACCCAAGAAACTTGTATAACCTGTCATACCGACGTTAATTTCAAGGAAGGCGTCGGCCACTGGCCGTATCAGGACAATGCACAATGTGCCAATTGTCACACGCCTGACACCCTTGAAATGGTTCACTTGTCTACCTATAAAGGTCAGAACGAGCGCCGTGAAAACCTTCACCTGACCGTGACCGAAGCCAAGATGGTTGATGCTCCGGAAGCAAAAGCCAACATCGACGCCAACCTAGATACCGATAAGACTGGCTATGTACAGCTGACCGTCGACATTCTGGACAAAGATGGCAACACGCGTAATGAGCAGTTAGATCTGGTTAAGTACATGTACTACGCCGAGTTCTATATCAACTGGGGTGGCCAGGATATGGGCATGGAGCGTGGTAAGGTACTTCGCGTTCATACCAACAAAGAAAACTTCCCTGGTTATGTCGATAAGCCAATCGTGCTTAACTATGAAAATGGTAAGACAACGTTTGAAATTGGTCCATTCGATCTTGAAGATGATTTTGATGGTGACTTGAACGATAGCTACGGCATGGTGACACCGCGTATCTGGTTCTGTATCGATAAAGATGGTGAAACAATCCAAGACTGTGATGGCAAAACTGATTGGAGTAATGGTGCGGCTGGTTACAACTGGCAACACTTCTTCAATAAGGAAGGCATGCTGGAAGAGCGTCCACGTCGTCAGATCGTGACCAACGAGCTGTGTGGTGATTGTCATGGTACGACTACCTCAGAAGATGGCTTCGTACAGATGACTCTTAACTGTCGTAGCTGTCACTCTGTGGTCAAGAACGATAGTACCTACTTCGCTACCACCTGTGCCTCTGGCTCGGTCGATTCCGATGGCGATGGTGCTTTGGATCCAATGATTATGATGAAGAATCTGATGCCACGCGGCGAGCGTGACTGGACTACTGCATCGAATGCCGGTGAAGAATGTGTGGCTTGTCACAACGCCAACAACATGCCAACTCAGGTCATACGTAATTCGCAAACCAAGCAAGGTGATGAGGATTACGTTGAGCAGTTGACGATGAGTCACCCTGATCAGAAGGTCTGGATCCATGCTATGCATGCCAACAACCGTGCTAACCAAAGTGGTGAAGGTTGGAAGCGTAATGTTGAGTACTCGGCAGATCTCGCTAACTGTGCTAAATGTCATATCGAAGATAGCTATGATGCCAAGTACCTGGTGGGCCGTAAGCCGTTAGCACTGGATCTTGACTACATGGATACCTATGACGGTCTGGACCCTGCAAATGGTAAAGACACCAGCGGTAACAAGCGTTATGCCGTCGATGCCGTTGCAGATGCCTTTGTATCGCCTACCGCCGCCGTATGTTTGAGTTGTCATGGTAAGCGCGCAGCAGAAGAGGGTGAAGATCGCCGTCAAGTCCGTAAGGATGTAGTCAGTCATATGAAACAAAATGGGGCTCAGTTCGGTGTCGAACTTGGCCAGTACACAGGCGAAGAGTCTTGTGCAGTCTGCCACGACCTGACCAATTTGAAAGAGGTTCATGGTCTGAAGTAAAAAAGCTCCACCCTGCAATCCCATCTTGGCCCTGGTCTTTTGACCAGGGTCTTTTTTGCTGAGTGCAGGTAGGTTCACATTTTTTCTTGATTTCATTGCTGAATGTGGAGGGCATCAAGCTTAAATGAAATTCATTCCAATATAATATAATGCTTAATAATCGCTTAAGTATCACTAAAGAGAGTTATGAGCCTAGGATGGATATGGTGAAGTTATCTAAATATCTTTCGATTGACCTGGAGTCAAGAGAGTTGCTCGATGAGAGTAATCACTCCCGCAGTCCATTGTCTCTGGCCGAATTGGAAATAATCAAGTTGTTGGCCCAGCGTATCGGTGACGTGGTCAGTAAGGAAGAGCTTAATGAAGCTGGCTGGCCCGGACGTTTGGTCGCGCCCTCATCGCTGACACAGTGTGTTAGTACCTTGCGACGTAAGTTAGAGTCCCAAAACGATATAGAGCTTAAAAACATTCCCAGATATGGCTATAGTCTGTGCGTGATTGAAACAGATGTACCGGTCGAATCGAAGCCCGTGCCGCAATCTGAGGATGGCAACATCACGCCTGTAGCTAACCTTTTTAGTCGTCATTGGCGTTGGCTCGCCGTCGCGCTGTTTATTGTGTTCCTCGCAGGTCTACATTTCTCCGGTAAATTAAAACAAACGGTCAACTATCTGGCTCTGCTCGCTCAACCTGGGGTGGCGTCAATTTTGGATGCAGAGACTGAGTTTGGTGGACAAAAAGTAAAACTGAGTCAACTCAGGTTAGAAGATCAGCCCGAGGAACATCGCAGTGCGTCTCACTTTATCGGCAGTTGGTCCAACACAGATAAAGTATTTGGCAATGAATTGCTAACGCGAATTTTTGCCAACGACAATAATCGTTATGAATCGGTCGCCCTCTGTAATCAGTACGAAGGTGAGTGCAAAGATACCCAGCCCCTGAATCTGGTCAGAGAGAGAAATACCTATTCGCCATTAGATCTTCAGTGGCTCAGTGACACTAAGCTGCGTATGGAGCAAGTGACCTATAACAAGATTTTGCTGGATAAATTTGATAACCCTCCAGAGGGGCTGGTGGAAGATATCTACCGGGCCGATGTCTATTATTATGGTGCCAGTAAGAATGTGGTTAGAGCCGATGTACGCTTGTCTTTAGTGTATCAATCTCCGGCCAGAGGAACGCTGGTGATGGCGGCTTGTATCACAGATGATCTGCTGCGGCATGTGTCTATGCGCTACCAATTCAGCGGTGAATTTAAGATGCAGCAACAGACCATCGACGGTCAGGTGGTGAAGTCATTTCTGCTCGATACTGAGAATGTCAGTTTTACAAGCCCGGATGCGATATCCGAAGAATCGGCTACTATCTACCGTGAGATCCGTAAAACGGTGCTGAGTAATGAAAGTCAGATCCTGAGGCAAGTTTATCAGGATGCCAATAGCGGGGTATGGATGTTGCCGCTGTGGGGCGACACTATGGTGTGGGCTCACAGGGTAGAAGTGACGCTCTAGGATAGTCATTTTGCTTGTCGGTCGAGCTGTTAAGGGGGTACTGGCAATATTCTCCCTAAGCGCTTTCGATTAGTTATAAGAGCCCGGCATTAGCCTATATAGGATTATTTTTTGTCTCAGTTTCCAAGTGCGATTATTCATCTCAAAGACGCCGATGATTTAGCGGCGCTCAAGTTGAACCATGCTCATATACTGCTTTGTTTCTCAGCCGATTGGTGTGCGCCCTGTAGAGCCATGGAGGGAACGCTTATCAATACAGCATTCGAATTGACGGATAAGGCGGTAGTCGTTAAGGCCGATCCTGAACGGTGTCATTATCTTGCAGCCGAACTTGGGGTCCGCTCGGTGCCAGCTTATGTCGCAATCAACGGTGAGGTGATATCTGAGCCTGTCTATGGCATACAGACCATTACAAACTTGCTGGATATGATAGAGGCTGTCTCTTATACACATCT
>SDWK01000002.1 GCA_004195335.1 Shewanella sp. | reverse complement strand
TTCTAGGAGTTTTAGTCGTTCAGCAAACCGACACTCGTCAGTTTGATGAGGGGGAAGAAGCGTTTCTTATGACTTTAGCGGCGCAGCTTGCTATGGCGATAAGACATCAGAGGATTAAAGCCGAAGTCGAATGTTCTCCCGACCATCTAAATTTTACCGGTATATCCGCCGCTAATGGTATTGCCATTGCGCACGCCTTGGTACTTGGGGGGCAAATCGCACTAGAGCAACCACAAAAACGAACTGCTGATGTTGCTCATGAAGAGCGCCTGCTGAATTCAGCGATTGAAGCTTGTAAAGATACCCTGACTTCATTATCCCAACGTTTCGATCAGGAGCAGGAGAATGAAGTCGTCTCCATATTTTCTGCACTGCAACAGCTACTCGATAATGCAAGTCTTGGTGGCGAATACCTCAAGGAAATTCGAGAAGGCTGGTGTGCGGTATCAGCGGTGAGTAGAGTCTCACTGCGATACATCGAACAGTTTACACAGATGCAGGACCTTTATCTAAAGGAGCGTGCGGGAGATATTCGCGATCTGGGATTACGAGTCTTGAGATTGCTGATTGAACCACAGAGGATGGAATTTGAGCCCGATGTGCCTGTTATTTTGGTTACTAGGGAAGCCGATGCAAGCATGCTGGCCGAGTTTCCAAGGCATAAGTTAGTCGGTATTGTCACCGAGCTTGGTGGTGTCAATTCTCATGCTGCTATTCTGGCCAGGGCGTTGGGTGTTCCGGCTATCATCGGCGTCGAAGGAGTCCTATCTGCCGACATAGATAAAAAATTACTCATTATTAATGCCAATCGGGGACAACTACTGGTCTCACCAACACCGCTAGTGATCGATGAATATCGCAATTTGATCTCGGCCGAAAAAGCGCTGCAGCATAAATACGCTCAAGAGTTAGCGCTTCCTGCAGAAACGATTGATGGTAAACGAATTCATCTGTATCTCAATGCGGGTTTGTTAAGTAGTTTAGCTTCGGAGATCGCCAATGGTGCAGATGGTGTCGGTTTATACCGCACCGAAATTCCTTTTATGCTGCATCAGAGGTTTCCCAGTGAGTCAGAACAGGTAAAGGTTTACCGTCAAGTTTTGGAAGCGGCTAACGACAGACCCGTCGTTATGCGCACTTTAGATGTTGGTGGTGACAAGCCCTTGTCTTATTTTCCTATCAATGAGGAAAATCCTTTTCTAGGTTGGCGTGGCATAAGACTCTCCTTGGATCATCCTGAACTGTTTCTGGTGCAACTCAGGGCAATGATACAGGCTGGAGATGAAAAAGATCAGTTACATATACTGCTTCCTATGGTCAGTAACCTCGAGGAGATAGATCTCGCTATCGTCTATCTTGAGCAAGCTTATAATGAACTGAAAAATGATATTAATAAGAATATCGTAAAACCCAAACTTGGTATTATGCTGGAAGTCCCCGCTCTCTTATATCAACTTGCGGAAGTGGCGAGACGGGTTGATTTTGTCTCTGTAGGCTCTAATGACCTGACTCAATATTTACTTGCGGTAGATCGAAATAACCCTCGCGTGAGTACCTTATATGATTGCTACCATCCTGGGATCTTAAGAGCGTTGAAACGTGCACGGTTTGATTGTTGGCAATATAATCTGCCAGTGAGTGTGTGTGGCGAGCTGGCTGGCGAACCCATCGGTGTGATCTTACTCGTTGCTATGGGATACGATCAGTTGAGTATGAATCAAGGTAGCTTAGCCAGGATCAATTACCTGCTTAGAAGGGTATCCCATTCTGATCTCAGTGAATTGCTTCAGATGGCTTTGACCTTAACCTCCGGAAAAGAGGTTAAGGAGTTGGTCAGGGAATATTTCGAATCCAGAGAGTTAGGAGCAATCCTTAACTAAATCGATGTCAGTCAAGTAATCCTTGAATTTGACGATTAGGTGGACGCTTCCGGTGTCGCGCTCTGCTTGTACTTATGTGAATCAACTTAGATGTTGTGAGTAAAAGGTTTATTTGTGGATAATTTCATTTTGTTTTTTATTAGTTGCCTGGGTTTAGGGGCATTTGTTGGTTTTATGGCAGGACTATTAGGCATAGGTGGCGGCATCATTGCCGTACCTGTACTGCTATATTTGTTGCCATTGGCTGGGTTTGAACTGGGACTTTTACCCCATGTCGCTATTGCGACCTCGCTTTCGGCGATTATTTTAACCTCTTGTTCTTCAGCTTTTGCACACCATAAACGGGGCAATATTCCATGGCCCTTGTTTAAACCTATGTTACCCGGGTTGATTTTAGGTGCATCTTGTTCCGGATTTATCTCTCACGCGATTAGCGCCGATACCTTGCAACAGATCTTTGCCATATTCGTGATTTTAATGGCGGTTCAGATGGTATTTCCGCTACGGGTCTCAGGCGAAGAAAAGCCGATGCCCGCCGCTTCAACACTGTTTATCGCCTCTGCTGCCATTGCTTCATTTGCCGCCTTGATGGGGATTGGTGGCGGTATACTCTTGGTGCCATTTTTAAGCTGGTGTGGTCTTCAGATGCGCAATGCTATCGGGTTCTCGGCTGCATCGGGTGTCTTTATCGCACTGTTTGGCAGTGTCGGGTATGTGTTGGCTGGGTGGAATGTGACTGACTTACCACCATGGACATTAGGTTATGTTTATCTGCCGGCGCTTTTGGGGATCATCATCACCTCTGTCACTATGGCACCTGTAGGTGTCAGAGCCGCGACTCATTGGCCTACGCCTATCTTGAAAAAAATATTTGCCGTATTGCTGATAGTGACGGGGGTTAAATTAGCCTTAGCTTGATTTTCAATTGAATTGCTATTAGAAACTCATCGAGATTAAGTTAGAATTAGCGGGTTTACTTTTACTTTGATTATTCATGCTTAATTGGGATTGTTCATGGCATTAAATTTTCCAACTATTGACCCTATTATTGTGTCGATAGGCCCTTTCGATATTTTTGGGCAAACTTTCGAACCTGCATTACACTGGTACGGTTTTATGTACCTGATGGGCTTTGTTGCCGCACTTTGGTTACTAAATCGTAAGTCAGACTGTTCAAATGGATTATGGTCCAGAGAACAGGTGTCAGATCTGCTTTTCTATGGATTTCTTGGGGTAATATTAGGCGGCCGTGTAGGCTATGTACTCTTTTATCACTTCGACTTGTTCGTGCAAAACCCGCTGTATCTTTTTAAGATCTCCGAAGGAGGAATGTCCTTCCATGGTGGTCTGATTGGGGTCATCACCGCAATGTTTTACATCGCCAGTAAGCAGAAGCGGAGCTTCTTTGCCGTCGCGGATATGGTGGCACCGGTTGTACCGATTGGCTTAGGTATGGGCCGCATAGGTAATTTCATTAATGGTGAATTATGGGGACGCGTTAGTGATGTGCCCTGGGCTATGGTATTCCCCACTGGCGGGCCACTGCCACGCCATCCATCCCAGCTTTACCAGTTTGCGTTGGAAGGGGTTGCCCTGTTTATTATTTTATATTGGTTTAGCCGTAAAACAGACAAGGTAGGAGCCGTTTCAGGTATGTTCCTGCTTGCTTACGGAATGTTCAGAGTTATAGTCGAAACCGTTCGTCAGCCTGATGCCCATCTAGGCTTATATTGGGGAGTGATGACCATGGGTCAGATCCTATCCATACCTATGGTGTTATTAGGTTTGTATCTTATATTTAGAAAAGCGCCGTCAGAGGGCAAGTTGTAATGAAACAGTATTTAGCGTTATGTAACAGAATAATCGATGAAGGCACTTGGATTGAAAATGAGCGAACAGGTAAACGATGCCTGACGGTTATCAATGCTGACCTAACCTATAATGTGGGCAATAATGAGTTTCCTCTGATCACAACCCGAAAGAGTTTCTGGAAGAGTGCGATTGCGGAGATGCTCGGCTATATTCGTGGTTATGATAATGCAGCCGATTTCCGGGCATTAGGTGCCAAGACCTGGGATGCCAACTCCAATGAAAATCAGGTGTGGTTAAATAATCCACATCGTAAAGGCGTCGATGATATGGGGCGGGTCTACGGCGTGCAAGGAAGGGCGTGGAGTAAGCCTGATGGCGGCACAATCGATCAATTGAAGAAGATTGTCGATAATCTCAAAGCCGGTGTGGACGATCGCGGGGAGATCCTCAGTTTTTATAATCCGGGTGAGTTCCATATGGGGTGCCTGCGT
This sequence comes from Shewanella sp., assembly GCA_004195335.1. Lineage (GTDB taxonomy): Bacteria > Pseudomonadota > Gammaproteobacteria > Enterobacterales > Shewanellaceae > Shewanella. The sequence goes on along the minus strand of SDWK01000002.1, from coordinate 365 downwards.
CCCTGTATGCATACCCATAACTTTTCGTTGCTTGGCGACACACTTTATCTCAATAGCTTTCAGCGCTCCTGTGATGTCCCGCTAGGACTGAATTTCAATCAGGTCCAAGTGTTCACCTTACTTGCTCTGATTGCGCAAATTACCGGAAAGAAGCCGGGAATGGCGTACCATAAAATTGTTAATGCTCATATTTATGAAGATCAATTAGCGCTTATGCGTGATGTTCAGCTAAAAAGAGAGCCGTTTGAGACGGCTTCTTTATCCATCAACCCTGATATTAAATCGTTGGAAGATCTTGAAACTTGGGTGACGATGGATGACTTTGAAGTGTCGGGTTATGAGCATCATGATGCGATCAAGTATCC
>SDWK01000001.1 GCA_004195335.1 Shewanella sp. | reverse complement strand
GTATAAAATATCTATAAAGCAGCTTTCAATACGTTTAAAACGCATTGAAAGAGCTTATTTAGATGAAGTTATTCCATGGTTGGCATCGAAAAGGTATTTGTTGTTTGGTTACCTTTAGGCCATCTAGCTGTTACGGTTTTCATTTTAGTGTAGAAACGAACACCATCGTTACCGTGCATGTTTAATGGACCAAATACCGAGCGCTTCCAGCCGCCAAAGCTATGAAATGCCATTGGAACAGGAATTGGAATATTAACACCAACCATGCCCACTTGAATTTGTTCGCAAAATTGACGAGCGCTATCCCCATCGGTGGTGAAAATGGATGTGCCGTTGCCGTATTCATGCGAGTTAATCAATGTTACGGCATCGTTATAACTCTTTACACGTACTACGCATAATACTGGGCCAAATATCTCTTCATTATAAATACGCATACCAGGCTTTACATGGTCAAATAAAGTTGGACCGACGAAATAACCTTGTTCATGATCGACAACGTTAAAATCGCGACCATCAACCAGTAGTTTTGCTCCATCTTCAATCCCTGAATCTATATAGCCCAATACTTTATCGGCATGAACCTTACTAACTAACGGCCCCATATGAGCCTCTTCGCTAAGGCCTGACCCCGGACCAACACGCATCTCGGCAATTTCTTGCTTTAGCTTAGCAATCAACAGATCTGCCGTTTCGTCACCAACACAAACGGCTACTGAAATTGCCATACAACGTTCGCCAGCTGAACCGAATGCGGCGCCCATTAGAGCTGATGTAACTTGATCAACCTCGGCATCTGGCATTACGATCATGTGATTTTTAGCGCCGCCCAAGGCCTGAACACGTTTACCATGCTTGCTGCCTGTAGCGTAAATATATTCGGCGATTGGGGTTGAACCAACAAAGCTCACTGCGTGGATTCGGCTGTCGCTAAGTAATACATCAACGGACTCTTTATCACCGTTAATGATGTTGAATACGCCATCAGGTAAACCGGCTTCTTTTAATAACTCGGCAACGCGCATTATCACGCTTGGATCTTTTTCAGATGGCTTCATGATAAAGGTATTACCACAGGCTAGGGCGATCGGGAACATCCACATCGGCACCATTACTGGGAAGTTGAACGGTGAAATGCCGGCACAAACACCTAATGGTTGCATTAGCGAAAAACTGTCGACACCACGACCAACATTTAACGAGTGCTCACCTTTTAACAAATGTGGAATGCCACAAGAAAATTCGACTACTTCAATGCCACGGGTTAATTCACCTTTGGCATCAGACAAAACCTTGCCGTGCTCTAACGTAATCATTTCGGCTAACTGATCGATGTTTTGTTCCATCAATGCTTTAAAGCGGAACATAATGCGTGAGCGGTTTAGAGGCGTAACTTTGCTCCATGTCTCAAATGCTGTTTGTGCTACACCAATAGCAGCCTCAGTTTCACTGACCGTTGCCAGTGTGACTAACTTTGTTTGCTCACCTGTTGCTGGATTGAAGACAGGAGCCTTACGACTACTCTCGCTAGCAACTCGCTTACCATTGATAAAATTACCTATTACTTGCATGTTATTAACTCCTATTTACGCTAGTTTCAAACCAGCTTGTTGTGCAAAATGTTGAATGTTGTTAAAACCTAATGTTGCATAGGTCAATGGATTGGCAATCGCTGGGTCTTGCTCAGCTTCAACCACAAGCCAGCCCTGATAATTGAACTCTCGAAGCGCGATAAATATTTCTATATAGTCGATATCACCATCACCCGGTACGGTAAATACACCATTAAGTACTGAATCTAGAAAGCTGAGATTACGATTTTTAGCCTCTTTTAGTACTTCAAGTCGGACGTCTTTAGTGTGAAGGTGTGCAATGCGAGAACCATGCTTAGCAATGACAGCCATTGGGTCACCACCAGCATAGGTGATGTGACCACTATCAAGTAGCAATCCAAGTGACTCACCGGTGTTCGCCATGAGCAAATCGATGTCATCGCTCGTTTCGACCACCGAGCCCATGTGATGATGATAGGCCAAGCGTACACCCTGACTTAGGCAGTAATCAGCAACTTGAGTTAAGCGTTCACCAAACTCCGGCCAGCCATCTGCTGCAATAGTTGGACGCTGCGATAGCGGAGTATTTTGAGCACCATGAATAGCGCCTGTTACTTCGCAATAAACCATAACCTTCGAGCCGCCTTTTTTTAGCAGCTGTAAATGATCTTTAATCGCGACAATTTCTTCTTCAGCACTACGTTCTAGTAATTGCCCGCTAAACCAGCCAGAGACAAGGGAGAGATCATGTTGAGCCAACACGCTATTAAGTTGTTCGCTTTGACGCGGAAACTTGTTCCCGAGCTCAAAACCGGAAAAGCCTGCTTTTTTGCCTTCGCTGAGGCACTGTTCTAATGATGTATTTGCACCAAGTGACGGCAAGTCATCGTTGGTCCAGGTGAGGGGATTTATCCCAATTCGAACTGTCATATTTTATAGTCTTATATAAGGGATAGCCGAAGCTATCATCGATAAATTAAAAGGGCTCTCTAGGCTTTTCGGTTACGCCATGCGTTAACTAAACGTAAGTAATTATTTTTCACCTGCGTAATAAAGGCATCGTCATCAATATCTCCTTTAAGCCAGGCTTTGCTTGGCGCGCTAAAAATTGAGCGCCCGACGGCAAATCCTTTACAAATATCAAAATTGGCACTAGCTCTAAACGTTTTTTCTAACTCGCTTAATGGTGCATCTAGTCCGAGTATAATTACCCCACGGCAATGCGGAGAACGTTGTTTTACCAGGTCTGAAATATCTTGCCATGCATTGACGGTTGGGGCAGGTAGCTTCCACCAATCGGGTTGAACACCCAAATTATAAAAACGTTGCATCGCTAACAAAACTGTACTGTCATCTTGCTTCATATCTGCTGGTGGAATGATTTCTAGCAGTAACTCATGACCACTAATACAACAGGCTTTATACAGCTCAACGATTTGACGTTCTTGCGTTAAGCGCAAATTAATTTCATCATCGGGGTGGAAGAAAACTAGGCATTTAACAATATGCTCTTTTGGCCAACTTTTTAGACGAGACCCAATAGAACGGCCGCCTTCAAGCTCAAGTGGGCGAGAACTAGGTTGTTCGACAGGGCGTGCAATCCACCAGTTGGTACCCGTCACTTGATTAAGGGCATCTTGCCCATAAGTATCATCGATCAGTACGCCAGCTTGGTAGTTGAATCCTTCGCTTTGAGAGCCAGCAATAGCCGCTTCAACCAACAATTGCTTTAACTTGCTAATGCGGGCAGGGTCGGCATTAAGCTGACAGGCCATATCATAAAATTGTTTGCGGTGATCAAAGGCTAAGATACATAATTCGCCCCAGTTAGCAGGCGTTCTTGTTGTGACACGGTGCAAATGGTTTAGCTCAGTATCTAAATCGGGACGAGTAATACTTTGTTGGCGTTGCAGGTAATTATCTAATTCTTCTTCTGATGGGATGGCCGGGGCACAAGCATGACGTGAGACGACTAGTGCGCCACAGGCATTGGCGTAGCTGCAACATTTGTCATAGCTTTCATCGCGTAACCAGCCACGTAGGAAGCCGCTTAAAAATGCATCGCCAGCACCTAATACATTAAGCACATCAACGGTAACTCCGTAGCTGGTGAAACCTTCGTCTAAGCTATCTGGAATAGCACCATCAAACACTGAGCAACCTAAAGCACCGCGTTTAACCACAATTTCTGCGCCACTGATGGAACGTATTTTTCTTAAACACTCAATAGTATCAGTGCTACCCGCCGCAATATGAATCTCTTCTTCGGTACCAACAATTAAATCACAGAGCGGTAAAATAGACAGTAAATGCTGAGTTACTGACTCGTTAGATACAAAACGATTTTCACCTTCGCCAATGCCAGTTAGTCCCCAAAGTACTGGGCGATAATCAATATCTAGAATAACTTTAGTACCAGCGGCGCGTGCGTATTCAATTGCTTTAAGGCTTGTAGCATTGGTTTGTTCAGTAGAAAAGTGGGTACCAGTGATAAGTAATGACTTGCTCGACGCAATATAATCAGCATCAAAATCACTGCTATCAACAGCCATATCGGCACAGTCGTTGCGGTAAAATAGTAGTGGAAAACTGTCATTATTTTTAATTGATAACAAGACTAAGCCTGTTAGGCGCTTAGGATCAGTTACCACATGACTTACATCACAGCCAACTCGTTCTAATTCTTCACGAACGAATCTACCCATATGTTCATCACCAACGCGGGTTAGCATTGATGATTTTAAACCGAGTCGGGCTGTGCCAAAGGCTATATTGCCTGATGAGCCACCCAATGATTTGGTAAAAGACGAGGTGTCTTCTAAACGACTCCCTATTTGCTCTCCATAAAGATCGACCGCAGCACGGCCCAGGCATATTACTTCAAACTTATGTTGTTTACTCATTCGAGTTGTTCTCCGATAAGGTAAATTGGTTATCCAAATCATAATGGGCAGAGATACCAAGATGTTTATAAAATGGTTGGTTTAATGAATGACAT
>SDWK01000827.1 GCA_004195335.1 Shewanella sp. | reverse complement strand
CTGACCGATGAATCGATGACCGCCAGATAAGCCTCCTTACCTTGACTCAATTCCAAATTAATCTGGTCAACTAGTACGATGCCATTTTTGATGATCATTCCCGTCAGGCTCAGTAGACCAAGTAGGGCCATGAAGCTGAAGGGGGCATCGAACAACAATAAGCCGGATACGACACCTATGAGCGCCAACGGCACCGTGAACCAGATAACCAGAGGCTGACGAACCGAGTTGAACAGCAGTACTGTGATAAGAAACATCGCCAGATATCCCATTGGAATAGAGCTGAATACCGAGACTTGTGCCTCGCCAGCGGTTTCAAATTCTCCGCCCCATTCCAGCTCATAACCACTCGGAAGCGGGATGCTTTCAATATCGGCTCTGATTTTCCTGAATACAGAATCGGCAGTTTCATCGGTACCATTGATTGGGTCAGCATATACGGCCAGCATACGTTTCCTGTCGCGGCGCATGATGAGTGGGTTTTCCCATTCTGTGGTGAACTCTGAAACCACTTGATTTGCTGGGACAAAAACATTGTTTTCAGAACTCCATACCTGCAGCTTCCACAAGCTATCTGCATCGAGTCGTTCTTCGGCTGGCGCTCTGGCTATGATAGGCAACAGGTGGCTGTTTTCACGATAGACGCCGACTTGCTTGCCACTGAAATTAACCAGTAGGGAATTATCGAGATCTTGTTTGCTGATCCCGGTTTCACGTGCCTGAGCTAATGCAAGTTGTGGGCGAATAAGCGTTACCTGATTACGCCAGCTATGCCTTACTCCTACGGCTGTTGGTTCTGCATCTAAGATAGCCTCGGCTTGAGTCGCCAGTTGGCGCAATATTGTTGGATCTTCACCATAGAAGCGCGCCTCTATCTTAGCGGCCGGGCTTGGCCCATTTTCCATATACTTGAAGCGGTACTCCGCTTCCGGATACCTGAGACTGAGTTCCTGCTCCAACGTGCGCATATATTGATTTAAGGTGGTGAGATCTGTCATCTCAATCAAAAGCTGACCGTAGGCGTTATAACCTTTTTCCGGTGCATAAGAGAGTACAAATCGTTGAGCTCCTTGACCTATCACACTGGTGAGATTGACTAAGCCGATATCATGAGTTTCTTGCTGTTGCATCAAGTCTTGTTCTATACGCCCGAGCAGGTGTTCGGTGGCCTTAATATCGGTGCCTTCCGGCATCCATACATCCACAAAGAACATCGGCGTGTTCGAGGCCGGGAAGAAAACGTTCTTAATATGTCCGAAGCCCATTACCGAAGTGATCAGAGCTGAAATAACGAGCAGTAAGGTGACGGAGCGAAAACGCATCGCTAAGTTCAAGCTGCTACGGTATACCTGAAATACCCAGCCCTTGTAAGGATCATCATCTTCATCGGTATCGACTTCACCGTCCTTGAACATTAAGTGACAGAAGAAGGGAGTCAGCGTCATGGCGGTGATCCAGCTGATAAAGAGCGAGATCAACAGTACCTGAAACAGCGAGGCACAGAATTCCCCTGTCGCGGTATCAGAAAGGCCGATAGGAGCGAAAGCCATGATGGCAATCACGGTTGCCCCAAGCAGTGGCCACTGAGTCTGTGATACCACCTCTTTTGCGGTGTCCAGTCGGGACTGGCCGCGTTTTATGCCGATAAGGATCCCTTCGGTGACCACGATGGCATTATCGACTAACATACCTAATGCTATAATCAGCGCACCAAGTGAGATGATCTGCAGTTCGATATTGAGCACATTCATCATGATAAAGGTGCCTAATATGGTCAGCAGTAATACCAGCCCCATTAGCAGACCCGCACGCACCCCCATAAATATCAAGAGTACGCCGATCACAATGGCAATAGACTCGGCCAGATTGACTAGGAAACCTGAGACCGTTTGGTCGACCATCTTGCTCTGGTCATAGACCTTAACCAGCTCCAGTCCAATCGGACGCTGATTATCGAGTTCGACAAGCTTTTGGTTTATCGCTACACCGACATCGACCACATTGACGCCACTTGAGAATGCAATACCAACCGACAGTGCGGCCTCACCATTTCCGTGGTAGATATTGGTCGGCGTCTCATCGTTATCTTTATAGACCTTAGCGATATCACCCAGATAGATAAGTTTAGTGCCACCAGGCGCGCTGATAAGCAAACGCTCCATCTGTTCAACCTGATTAAACTCGCCCGTAGGGTGTATCCGAATACGGTTATCGCCGACACGGATGCTACCGGCATTGGAGACGACGTTTTGGCTATTGATCAAACCATAGATATAATCTTGGTCCAGACCCAAGGCATTGAGTTTCTGCTGTGAAATCTCGACGACGACTTGTTCGACAATTTTTCCGGCAATATTGACCTTTTTTACGCCATCGACCAATACCAGCTCACGCCTGAGAAAATCGGCATAGTTTTGTAGCTCACGACTGGTATAGCCATCACCTGCGATGTTTAGCAAAATTCCGTACACATCACCAAAATCATCGATGACAGTCGGTGTCATCACGCCGGGAGGAAGCTCGCCCAGTTTGTCATTGACCTTACGGCGAAGCTCATCCCACACCTGAGGCAGTTCAGCAGCACCGTAATGGTCTTCTACCTCTACCTCTATCTGAGATAGACCGGCACTGTTGACCGAGGTAATGTGTTTAACGGCATCGAGCTGCTGTATGGCATCTTCAAGGACTAAGGTGACTTCTTCCTCTACTTGTTCGGGTGAGGCTCCGGGGTATGCAGTTACGACCAACGCCTGCTTGAGGGTAAACTCGGGAAACTCGAGCTGACCTAGCCCAAAAAATGAGATACTGCCCCCCACGAGCAGCAGTAGGGCAAACATCCAGCTAACCACTTTATGTTCGATTGAATATTGAGCGAAATTCACAGGTTAAATCCTTGCAGGCGAAAGAGTAAATAAATGCGTAATTAAGGTTTTGTCAGGCGCTAGACGCCACGCTGCCAGCGAAGAGGTTTAACAGTTTGTTCGGCTGATAAATATTGCACGCCCGCTACCACGAGTTGATCGCCTAAGCTTAAGCCCTTTAAAATCTCGACTCCATTGGTTGTGATACGGCCTAAGGTGACAATTTGTGGTGTCACATTGCCAGTGTCTGCATGGTAGAGCCAGATGATATTCTCGCCATCGAGATCGCGCTTCATCACTGCACTAGCCGGAATAACGGTTTTGTTTATTTCATTGCCTATTGATAGATCTAAAGTCAGCTCTGCGCTCATACCGGGTAAGATGGTGATGTTAGTCGGCCTAGGCAGGGTATAGACCACTTCATAGCTTTGGGTGCCCGGTGTGACTTGGGTTGCGTGTTCTTTCAGGCTTGCCTTATAGCTTTGATCTGGCTGCGCGCTGAAACGTACCAGTGGTTGAAATTTGGCATTAGGATTAAATGCGATAGCTTGGCTGGCCATTGACTCAGGGACCTGAATAACCACATCAATATCATGATCTTTTTGTAAGACTAAAACAGACTGATTGGCCTGAATCATCTGGAAGTTGTCGATAGATATTTTAGCAACAGTGCCATCATAGGGTGCGATTAGGCGGGTATAACTTAACTGGTCACGGGCATTAGCAAGCGCTGCAGTCGCTGATTTTAACTGTGCCTTAGCAAGATCGTAATCGGCAGGTGAGATCAACTGGCGGCGTAATAACTCCCCCTTACGCTTATAATCGGCGGTAGCCAATTCATGTTCGGCTTCTTTTGTAAGTTCTTCTCTTAAAGTTGTATTTGCATTTATAAAAGAACTATTTGGTAATTGTAAACCCATCATTTCCAAAAGCATTTGGTTTGAGTTTGCTGTACCATAAAATGTACAAGTACCACAACTATGATAGGATGCTGATTCTGCTTCTAAAAGTGTATTCTCATCAACTTTACCCTCTTTGTATTCTTCTCTTATTTTTGCTTTTTTTAAATTTGATATACCCGATAGCATAGGTCCAGCTGGCACAAATATTGCTGGAAGATGTCCAAACGATAATGCACCAATTAACATTCCTGGAACAATCTTGTCACATACACCTAAATACAATGCAGCATCAAACACATTATGAGATAAGCCTATAGCTGTACCCATTGCTATGTTATCTCTACTAAATAGACTCAGTTCCATTCCTGGCTGTGATTGTGTTATTCCATCACACATAGCTGGAACTCCTCCAGCAACTTGAGCTGTAGCACCATTTTCTAAAAGTATTTTTTTAATAATAGTAGGATAAGTTTCAAAAGGTTTATGAGCAGAAAGCATATCGTTGTATGCAGTGATAATTGCAATGTTTGGTTTAATAAGTCCATCTAAAGATAATTTTTCATTGTTACTCATTGGAGCCATTGCATGAGCTAAATTACTACATCCTAAGTTTTTTCTTGATTGAGAATCTTCTTTAACTAATTCTATACGTTTTAAATAAATTTCTCTACTCTCTTTAGAACGTTCTATAATTGTTTTCGTTACTCTTTGAATTACTTCATTCATTTGTAATATACCTCAATATTTTTATTCTTTTCATTTAAAATAGATAAAATTGGTGCCTTGTACATATCC
>SDWK01000826.1 GCA_004195335.1 Shewanella sp. | reverse complement strand
TATAGGAGGTAGAACGAAGCAGGATGCTAGAGCCAAGGAGCAATTAGCCACCTTGAACTCAGTCACTTCTCGACATGCTGAATCCTGCATTTTAAGGTCGTTTGGGTTTATAGCCCCATATATTTTTCCATATCGCTTACCGTTAACGGTTTAGAGAAATAATAACCTTGAATAACATAACATCCCCGGCTAAACACTTGCTCGAGTTGATCTTTAGTTTCAACGCCTTCCGCCACGACATTCAGTTTCAAGTTACGAGCTAGCTCAATGATGCTACTCGCAATGGCCTGATCAGTCTCATTCGTCGCAATATCGATAAGGAAAGAGCGATCAATCTTTAATGTATCGACATCAAAATGACGTAAATATGCAAGTGAAGAGTAGCCAGTTCCGAAGTCATCAATAGCCACATCAATGCCAAGTTCTCGTAAGTCTCTCAGGTGATCTTTGGCGATGTGTAGCTCCTTCATCAAGACTCCCTCAGTGATCTCAAAGCCTAATGCCGATGGGGAGAACTGGGTCTCTTCGAGGATAGATCTGACACCATCGATAAAATCAGGCTGACGAAAATGAACGGCAGAAATATTAACTGATAGCTTAAACTTTTCACTATAGGTATTAGCCCAGAGTGCTCCCTGTAGACACGCCTGACGCAGCACCCAACGATCGATATCTATAATTAATCCACATGACTCGGCCACCTTAATAAAGACATCAGTCCTAACTAAACCATCTTTATGATGTCTCCAGCGCAGTAAAGCTTCCATACCGATTAATTTATCACCCCTGAGAATATCGACCTGAGGTTGATAATGAAGCTCGAATTCATCGCGTTCAATCGCTTTGCGAAGCTCGGCCTCAAGACGAAGATGATATAAGGCTTCGGCATTACGTTCCGATGAGAAGTATTGGAAATTCCCTCTGCCCTCCTCTTTCGCATGGTACATCGCCTGATCGGCATTTTTAATTAAGACCTCAGGTTGCCTTGCATCATCGGGCCATAAACTGACACCAATACTCGTCGAGATAAAAAACTCTCGGCCAAATAACTCAAAAGGAGCCTCAATTTGTAGCAGTAACTCGGTGCAAACATGATTTATCTTATCAATATTGTCGGCGTCTCTGATTAGAAGTACGAATTCATCACCGCCAAAGCGGCATAAAGTGTGCTCCTCAGAGATACACGATTGCAGCCTACTTGCGGCTTCAACCAAGAGTGCATCACCCATGCTATGTCCGTATGAGTCATTAACGTGCTTAAACCGATCCAAATCGAGGAAGATCAGCGCCAATTTCTCACCACTATGTTCTGCACGATGAATAGATTGAGCTAAGCGGGTAGAAAATAGAGAGCGATTGGGAAGTCCTGTTAGTACATCATAATTGGCCAGGCGACGCAGGTCCGCTTCGGTACGCTTTCGTTCTGTGATATCGGAAAATACTGCAACATAATGAGTAATATCCCCTTTGCCACCAAGCATAGTCGAAACATTTAGCCACACTGGACAGCTCGTGCCGTTAGTACAGATAAACTCCCGCTCCCCCGTCCAAGACACGCCTTGATCTAAAAGGTGTGCAATCTCATCCGATCGTCCCTCTTTAGCAACCATAAGATCGGAAAAATATTTATGCGTCAACACCCTAGCATCAGAACCAATAATGGTTTGAGCGGCTTTATTTGAAACCTTGATCCGCTCATTCGCATCCAAAATCAACACCCCTTCAGAAGTATTACCGAACGCTTGTGCTAATAACTTAACCTCGTCTTCGAGTTGACGTTGTACCGTAATATCCGAATATATACCCGCTACACGTAAAATAGTCCCCGATTCAGAATCCAACTCTACGGGTCGTCCTCTTACTCTTGTCCATCCCCAGGTTTTGTCTTCTCGTCGGTAACGATATTCGACATCGAATCGATCGCTATAACCCTCGATCATACTATTCCAAGAAGCAAGCACCTTATCTTTTTCATCACGATGAACAGGAAATTCATCCAGAGTTAATAGCTTATTCTTACGATCTTGTTTTCGTTTCGCCCCTCGATTTTCCAGACTGAACAGCTGCGTGTCATATCGCCACTCCCACAGCTCTGATTCACTTCCCTTGAGGGATTGACGTAGTCGGGACTCGCTTTCAACCAAGGCACTATTAACCAATTTAAAGGCCTTAATTTGTCGCTGCCTGTAAACGATGATGCCAATACAAATACACAGAACAGTCAACAATACCAAGCCATTGAACCACTTACTCTGCCACCAATATTGCTTCACTCTAAATTCAAACGTATGTGGATCGGTTAACCAGATGCCATTCTCTTGACTTAAAATATCCAACTGGTAATTCCCGGATGATAACCCGGTAATGTTCAGCTGAGACTGCCCTTCTAACAATATATAATGACTCTCGTTGATGTCTCCTTCACGGCGTAGCCTATACTGCAATGACATCGGGGTATCATCGAGATAATCCAAGCTAGTAACCTGGAAACTAATCATCCTTGCACCGGGTAGGATCACCATGTTGGCCTGTGGGATAAGATCGATTTGAGTCTCATCATCATAAAATACCGAAACGGCTTCCAGGAAAATATTATCCCGTTGAATACGATTGCTCAAATCATCGATATTCAGCGCCATTAAACCATCAGGGGAGCCTAAATAGAGCCCATAACCGGGCTGATAAAAATAGGCACCGTCATTGAGTTCATCACCAATAAGTCCGTCATTCTCATCAATAACGAGAATTTTATTACTTCCTATATCCTGTTTAATGATCGAATAAGGACAGCCAATAACCCGAGAATGTTCGCTTTGATGAATAAAGAATACTGAGGAGCAATCTGTCAGCCACTCTTTGTCTAACAATTTAACCAAGCCCGTTGCCGGAACATATTCAATCAGTCCGCTGGGTGAAGTGCCAAGCCAAAATACCCCCGGCTCAATCTCATTAATGTAGCTAACTTCAATATCTGTATCTTCGTCGCTAAAAATACTAACTCTCGAGTGAAACTGATCTTCACTATCCAGAAAACCAAAGAAACCACCACCTCCTATCCATAATCGACCTAACTCATCACGAAATATTACCCGTAAATCTCGTATACCAGCCTTCGTATCGGCGCCAGCTATCGGCATCTCTTGGGGATCTTGCAGACCCGGCTCCCAAAAATATAAACCCGTCATGGTAAGAAACCACCAGCGTTCTTCTATCAAGGGGTCCTTGTAGCTGGTATATACGACTTTGTTTTCTAAGGAGTATTCACCCCCGGCCCACAGGGCAAAGCGTTGTGCAGTAAAATCAATCTTATCAACAACAAACAGCCCATTAGTGGTAGAAAGTAACAGGTGATCACGATCTAAGACGTCAATCTTATAGATACTATCGTTTAATTCGAGACCATCAGGCACTAAGGTCTGAGATTGCTTACTATGCTTATCGATAAGGATAAGCCCATTATCTGTACCCAGCCAAACCTTCTCATCTTCCGCAAAAATGCCCCATATCATCTCGTTACTGAGGTTATAGGGCTCCGAGTGGGTGAATTTATCAATTAAAAAATCAGGATCATCTGCCAGAACCGCCAAGCCATCTCCCGAGCCTCCGACCCATATAACCCCAGTATGATCAATGGCGATATCATTGATATAATCGATATCTGCGCTCTGCTTTAACTGCTCTTTATATAACTGATATTCGGTACTCCCGGGTCGCCACTTGATTAAACCAACATGACTAGAAATCCAAAGATCACCTTGGTTATCCTCCGCCATTTTGGTTGTATAATAGGGTAGCTCTTTTACTAAACTAATCGTCAAACTCTCTACATCGACTCGATAAACCCCATTAGTCGAGCTTAACCACACTCTTCCCTTAGAGTCTTTAAACAGCCATTTCATCAAGCCATTTTTCTCTTCCCAAGGTAAAACCGCTATCCGCCGTCCTTCGCTATCTCGCAGCTGCAGTTCATATTCGGTACCGACCATGATACGGCCATCATCGAGGGCGATAAGGTTATGCCATCGAATATCGGCATTAGTGGGTAAGAAAATAATCCTCTCTAACGAGCTTTGCTCGTAAGAATATTCAAGTAACTCACCCTCTCTGGTGAGAAAAATATAACGACCATCGGACTGCTTAACTTGGGCAACAATGCTCCCCCCCTGGAATTCAGGAAAAAGTTCATCACTACCGAATTTAATAAATTTATTGGCTAAGATGTCATAAAGGTAGTTATCAGAATAGTTACTAACAAGCAGGTGTTTCTTACTCAGAGGTTCAACAATATTGATATATTCATCGGAGAGGCGTAAGTCGAATTCGACCTTGTCGATTCGTCTTACTTTTGAATTGCTTAACCTATATAGACCTTCGTCGCTGGCCAGCCATACGAAGCCATACTCATCGAAGCTGATGTCATTTACTTGGGAGTTAGTCAGGCCTTCTCGTTCATTAAAAACACGAGATACCAAATCGCCTGCCATTACGAAAGGCAGGCAAGTAAAAAACAACAACAATGAAGAAAGTATTTTTTTAAAGTAAACGATTTGCATTCAATA
>SDWK01000825.1 GCA_004195335.1 Shewanella sp. | reverse complement strand
AAGTGATCTACTCAGCGTGTTTTTTGGCAACTAATTCAAGGCGAATGGATGATGGAATGGTTGTTCCCTTGTGAGGCCATTCAACGCAGAAGTAGGCAGTCAAAAACACGCCTAACAGGCGAGTTTTAGCGCATCCGATACTGTGTTAACGAGCTTTAACGTAGAACAACTATGTTCTTCACTCGTTGCGAACAACATAGATGTTGTGAATGCCCTTTATGCAGGAGCAATAAAGGGCCTTGCCTCTGAAGCGCTAAATTCTCGCTGAGCGATCACATCTTTATACTGATTGGTATTTAGTTAATTCAAAATAATTCTCTTTTCAACCGCTCTCGATTACTGCTATAAATATACACAGATTTATTCTTTTGCTATGAATCGTTTATGAAAACAAGGGAGCCTGATATGAAGGTTAAAATATCGGAAATAATGAGCACAAGAGTGGTCACCATAGAGATGGATGATAGGCTGTCTGTTGCCAAAGAGATATTTGAAAATGCACCCTTTCATCACCTACTCGTTATTGAAGACGATGTACTGCAAGGCGTTCTATCTGAACGTGACTATTTACGCGCCTTAAGCCCCAATATTGGTAACATCAATGAAACGGAGCGAGACAATGAAACCCTGCAGAGAAGAGCCCATCAGGTGATGTCGAGAAACCCGGTCACCATAGCGCCACATAAAGCATTAAACGATGCCAGTCGGCTAATGCTTGAGCACAATATAGGTTCGCTGCCGGTCCTTAAACGAGGAGCGATCGTGGGTATCATCACCTGGAAGGATCTTTTAAGGGCCTATTCACATTAACAGGCCCAGCCTCATTAGATAGCCCAGCCACCCATATAGAAGACAACCAGTCCTAAAGTTATCGCCACAACACCAGGCTTTAATGCACGCCACTCTCCACTGGTGATACGCCCAACAACCAGAGTCACGAAGCCCAACATAATGCCGGTGACAATGTTACAGCTTAAGATAATGAAGACGGCACAGGTAAGCCCCGCCATGGCATCAATTTTGTCATCAAAATCCAGCTTAGTCACATTACTAAGCATCAATAATCCCACATACATCAAAGCCGGAGCAGTGGCATAGGCTGGCACTAAATAACTTAAGGGTGCCAAAAACATCATCAGTAAAAACAGGATACCAACGATTGTCGCAGTCAGACCCGTTTTACCACCAGCAGCAGTACCCGCAGCTGACTCGATATATACTGCGGCAGGAGCACCACCAACCGCGCCGGCAACGATACTACTGAGAGAATCAGAAGTGAGCGCTTTCCCCCCCCCAATAATATTATCTTTCTCATCGAGGAGTTCTGCTTGTCCAGCCACCGCACGAATCGTTCCGGTGGCATCGAATATAGCCGTCATGACTAAGGCAAGCACGATAGGAAGCACGACAGGGTTTAACGCCCCCATAATATCCAGCTGACCGATAAGTGATTGCTCAGACATTAGATCTGGCCAGGCGAATAGACCTTGATATTGAACCGAAGGATCAAATATCAAACCAAACACAGACAGGGCGATGATAACGATCAAAATGCCACCTGGCACACCGCGTCGCTCTAAGCCGATAGTCGCAGCCAAGCCGATAATCGTCGCGATAACCCCAAGGCTATGAATATCACCCATTTTTACTGGTAATCCCGCATCATTGGCCACAATCAACTGCACACTATTTGTGGCAATCAATAACAAAAACAGGCCGATGCCGATGCCCGTACCGTGAGCAATACCTTTGGGCAAGTTTGTTAGTACCCACTGACGAATGCCGGTAACACTGACAAAGGTGAATACAATTCCCATCAAGAAGATGGCACCAAGGGTTACGGGAATGGAGATCCCCTGCCCTAATACCATACTAAATGCGGTAAATGCCGTGAGTGAAATAGCGCAACCGATTGCCATCGGCAAATTGGCCCACAAGCCCATTAACAGCGAGCCAAAAGCAGCAATTAAGCAGGTCGATATAAACACGGCCCCAGGATCAAATCCTGCTGCGCCTAACATATTAGGGACAACAATGACCGAATAGACCATGGCAAGGAAAGTCGTTAAACCGGCTATCACTTCACACTTTATAGTGCTGCCACGCGCTGAGATGCTGAAGTATCGGTCCAGTAATGACCCCTTCACTTGAGCCGAAACTGATTGAGTCGCTGACGATTGAGCTGTAGATTCTTGATTTGTAGATAGTACTGGAGCAGGGGTTGTCTGTTCAGACTGCATAATATTATACCTTATTGATCTCTTAAATTTTGGAAGGCCATGGCAGGTAAGAGCCCCGCAAAAAGCGGGTGAGAGATCCACTAATACTTTTCTGTATTTATAGTGACCTGCATGTTTTAACACTGTCGTTTTAACACTCTGGCTTTGAAACCGAGTGCTATTTCAACACTCTTGCTTTGAAACATAGAGTGCTAACGGTATGAAACTATGCCAATAGTTACATTCCATCAGGATGAGTATTACATTCCATCAGAAACAGATTATCCACTGGCAACACAGCCTTTGTTGGCGGCGGATTTTACAGCAATACCTCAAGAGCACAAAGAAGATCTAGAGTAAATTGTGATGCAAATTTAGGAGAAGTTTTCTAATCGGCAAATGAGTTCAACAGTTTTGAGATCTGTTTGTCGTTCAATCCCGTAATAATCATGCTTTTCCCTAATCCCATTCGAATGGTCGCCACGTTAACCACCTCCTCATCGATCATGATAAGCATTTGATGACCAATATGTTGACTGGTGGCCGCAAAAAGCTTATCACCACCAGCAAAATTCAATTCCAGATGCAGGCTCGTTGGACTATGAGGTTTAATAGAAGCGATATCTTCATTGCCTATGATAGCCGGTAGATCCAACTGCAAGGATTGGCCCATGAAACTCACTACCTTTAATCCACTATCATTACTTTGACTATTTGATACCAGATAAAAACCGACTTGCGCCCCCTTTACTGTCGACTGCGTTACAGCACCGCTCTCAGCTTCTAGATTGCAGCAAGCCGTAATAAAAAATGCAGACAAGATTAAGATAAACCCAGGGGTAGAAAAAACTTTCATAAGTGCCTCAAAACAGAGTTAAATGACATCACTTTAATGTCGGCTAAAATTATTTTACTGATATCAGGTCGTAACACCTTAATAACGATATTTTCATCTTTCTCAGCAGTAAGTAATGTTGCGGTATGAACTTGCGCAATAGAGGCAGATGCTAGAGGAATAAGGTCAAAGTCTTTAAAATGTTTTTCAAAAACATCTGCACCCATGGCTTCAATAATAAGCTGTCTTGCTTGTTCGCCATCAAACGGGGTGACTTTATCTTGTAGTAAGGCTAGTTCATCGGCTAACTCAGGTGGTAATAAGTCACGTCGGGTTGACAGCATTTGGCCAAATTTAATAAAAACAGGCCCTAAAGCTTCTATCGCTAAACGAAAACGCTGTTCTGGTGTTTTATCTTTATGTTTATTTCTCAGCCAAAATAAGCTTTGTCTACCGACTTTTGCATACCAAGGCAGCATACCCGCAGGTACCATTTTGTCTAAACCGAAATTCAAGAAGGTTTTAACTATTTGATAAAGACGTTGGCTACTCACGGCGGTTATTATTTCCTATGCGTTATTTAGTGGTATTCGCGAACTAATATTTGATTATTTGCCAGCTATATCGGCGACAAGTTTATCGATTCGCGCAGACAAGGTATCAACCTCACTGGCAACGGCTTTAGTTTGTAGGTTAAAAGCATTTATTTGGCTACTTGTCACCACTAAACGTTTTTCATGTACAAGGTACTCGCTAATATCCGCTTCAAGTTGCTTACCTGTAGCCGAAAGCGATTTGGTAATTTTATTACCAAACTGTAAAAGTTTATGAGTAGGTACATCACCAAGATGTTTAGCAAGCTCTGTTTGCCAATCTATTTCAAGTGATTGGGCAATATTAGCAAATTGTTGCGCTATTTTGATATCACCACTAACATCCAGCTCATCTTTTTTAATCAACTGTGTCAGAGACTGGTTAGCTTTTAATTTTTTAAGCGTATTTATGCTTGTTTTTATGGTGCAATCACTACTCTCAATTTGAGATCTAACAATGATTTCAGCGGCATTAGCAGCATTATTAACCGTAAAGCATAATGGAAATGATAACTCTGCCAACTCAAGCGTTAATGTCTTTTGCGCTACTGCAGCAAAAGACAGTGATTTATTATTTAAGCTTAAAGCTTTGTTAATAATCAATTCAAGTGAAGCCGTTGCCACTTGTGGTAATAATAGGCTGTCACTCAAATTAGTGCTTAATTGCGTACTTAATAGCGTTAATGCCTGGTTATTAAAAGGTTGCATGGTTAAAACTTATAACCTTTGTGTAAGGCAACTACCCCACCAGTTAGGTTTTTAAAGCTCGTTTGTTCAAAACCAGCATTTTCCATCATAGCTTTCAAGGTTTCTTGATCAGGGTGCATGCGAATTGATTCGGCCAAGTATTGATAACTTTCACCATCTTTTGCTACCAGTTCACCTATTTTAGGTAATATATTGAATGAATAGAAA
>SDWK01000823.1 GCA_004195335.1 Shewanella sp. | reverse complement strand
GTATTATATTTGTATTTAGCAATTATCAAGCGAGCGCTACGTGAAATCTGACCTATGATTACCCCGGTGAATTCAATGCGCGCACGTAGCAACGCGTTGAATTTACGTGGTTAATATGGTTCTAACAACCACACGTAGGCTAGTAAAACTTATCCTTATGGAATGACTCTATGCGAGATAGAGATAATTAAAATGGGCTCAGCCCGATTTAACTCTGTCAGGACTTGTTGCTATTAATCTTCCATCCAATCCATATTCGGTAGTGCATCCAAATGCTGGCCATAACGTATTTCGTTAAATGAGGAACCATTTTTCATTACATCGAAAACTTCGATAGCCAACGCGCACGCCATCCATTGAATAACTTCTTCACGTGGTGTACCTGTCATGACTAAACGCATCAAGGTTTCTTTTACCTTTTTTGGTTCACCGTCGGCGATTTGATTTTCGACTATTTCAATTAGTGTTTCTTCAGTCATGTAACTGTCTTGCTGCTTGTCCATTATAACGACTCTGTTAAATACTTAACGCCATTATGCCGCAAGCATGGTGCAAGCAATAGATAAAACTCCGAATTATTCGAGCTCAGCAGCTGGCCGCCTTCGAACGGCAAGAAATCAGTGAAAAGCGCTTAACTAGAGTGAGACAAGCGCCCTCACCTAGTCGTCCGTTACATGGACGGATTAATGTATGGTGTCTGGCACTCAATCCTTGTACTGGTCCCAGTCATCAGATTTTTTTACGATCGTATCGATAATGTCAGAAAGTTCTTCGCCTTTTGACGTTAATCCGTAACCCACGGACAAGGGTACCGTTTCTTCTTGTCTTCGCCACACGAACCCCTCTTGATTTAACAGCTTCAATCGTTCACTTAACACCTTGCTAGAAACGAGTGCCAGCTGCTTTTTTATCTGCACGCTTTAAGCGACCCGTTCAGCTATTAATATTCACAGTCGCATAACCAAACAGATGTTCAGTGGGGCACCTAGCCGTAAATAGTGGGATTTTTGCGGCTATGAATCTGTTTGGAGATGACTGATTTTAAGACTTTAATTTGCACTTAAGTTTAATGATGTAGAATTTTTTGTAAGCGCCAAGCTAACTAAAGCCATAGAAAGCGTGGCCCTATCCATGTTTACCCCCGACTTCCACAACGCATTCCTCCTGGAACCGAGGGTTTGTTCATCAACATCATTACCAGCTGGATCAGCATTAAGATCTGGTTAGCTAAACTGAACAGGAACGAAAGAATGCCACAAACCAATATTGAAGACAAAATGAACGAACGGCTCAGAAATAACTTCAATACCATCCTTATTGGGTCTATGATCGTGTTAGCTATTGTCGGATCTCATATTGCCGTGGATAAAAACTTCCCCGTTATAGCCGAACAGACAACAGATAGCACAAATATCAGAGTCAATTGTACCGGTAAAGGTCCGGGACACATTGTCGACAGTTATCAAATTGAGGGAGATATTCTTACCTACAAGTTGTCAGGTAAAAACACTGAGGTCATTGCTCATATGGCTAACTGTAGAATTATGATAGAGAACAATCAGTAACAGACTAGAATATCTAAGTTTTGTCTAGAAGTTGCAATAAAAAAAGGCCTGCGAGAAGCAGGCCTTAAGCAAAGTGAGTGAAAAGCGCGTCGGGGGCTAGCTATTTCAGGGTTATGCTACGTCCCTCGTTGACCGCGCTGTAAGCCCAGAAACTAACACGGTTGCTGAACTTAGAGTCATGACTTCCTAAACTTAACAACCCTATCACGCTCTAAGAAACGCTTTTCATAGTTTATTATAGTAGAGATTTCGCCCATTATTGGCCTTTATGTTGTTTAGGAACCAAACAGTCTAAAAAATTTGAGCGTTATTTCTAACAAGAAGATCGGGTCATATTTAGGATATGGTGCTGGAGAACTTTTCATCTATTTATCTGCTGCTATTTATTCACCGCGGTTTGTTGCAAAGCTATTCATTTCAAAGCAATTTATTTCAAGGCTATTTACGTCACATCCATTCGCCTAACAAGCATGCATATCAATAACGCGAACAGACGCCCTCTCCCATCGCCTTAAGCATTGTCGCACCTTCATTAGCACACACTAGATCGCTAACTCATCGCTTAGTAGCAATGAAGCTTAGTTCTACTATAATTTGAATTTATATGCTTTGCTCTTACAGGCTAGGCATAACTCTGAATGCTTGATGATATAAGTGAATAACGATAATGACTGAACTTAAGATACGGGCCGTTGGCGCTGGATTGGGAATTGAACTGCCACACGATGTCCTCGAACAACTCAAGCTCCATAAAGGCGAAAGCCTCTTCCTAGAAGCCATGGCTAACGGCAACTATCGGCTGGCCAAAAACAATGAGACAGCCGATGAACAGATGACCCGAATCGAAGACTATATGCACGAAGAAGACGCCTGACATAACAAGGCTCCAAATAAATTGCAGATTTCCCCCAACAGAATTGTTTCGCAAAAATGATATGGCCTCAATCAGATCGTTAAACCATTAAGAGTAGATTCAAAGTCCAGATGTTATTACGGCTCATACTCGATGGTGAACTACACTTTTAGAAGTGACTATTAGGTAAATTCGAGGACTACCCTGCGTAATAACAATTATCGGCGCAGATGATCGATAAGGAGCTAAAATGGAACTATTACTTGATGAACTTATGGAAATCATTGAGTTTGTGAGTGAATACCAATACAAGGAGGATGGGAGTTATGAGAAAAAAGACAGCTTCCAACATGGTCGCTTTCGAACGATTGAAATAAGGGAGAAATGTATAGCAGACTATAATGACTCTCCATCAATTGAAAAGCTCAATCAATTACTTGGACAGCTCGACGAAAAATTAGAGAAAGGCTACGATAACCCTGAACTTCAGGTTTGGAAATTGCTCTAAAACAACCGCATCTGTTAGCCAGTTGACGTTCCAACTGGCTTATTCTGTTTGTTACAACGTTCGGTTGACATTTTTTGATTGGGCTTTGTTAGAGCACTTTTTTGAAGAATAAATCTTGTTTTATTATGCGATGCTGGTTAATACGCCCGATTTAATCTCTTTTTCACGTAGTACCCACGCCTGAGCAATCGATTCTTGAGCACTGGCTAAGGGATTGTCTCTCTCTAATGCCTCTGTCATTGTCTCTAATGTGTTTAGCGATTGCGCTCTTCTTAACTTGAGAAGGAAATCCAATGTCATTGGATCAATTTTTGAAGTTTGCATTTAATCTCGTATGGTAATGAATCTAGTATCGTCCAGTTTAGTCCGTTAACCCGAAGTTACACCTAAGTCGGTGGTTCTCTATAATTACACGAAGTGAGTTCTGGATAAAAAGCCGAATATTTATAGATACGGCATAGTTTATACGATTGCTAATTGAAAGATCAAAGTTTAGTCGTTGCCAATTTAGCACTAAACCCAAAAAAGATACTGGCAGATAGATAGTTTAGCCATTTGGCATTGCTTGCGCTCGTCAGAAAAGCCTTAAATTGTTCCGCTAATAGTATCACAAACAAGAACCAGGCTGAAACGACTACAGCCTGAGTCATACCCAATACCATGCTGTCGATGAGTACCTGTTTTTGTGACACAAACTGCGGGAAAATCGACACATAGAACAGCACAATCTTAGGATTAAGCATGTTAGTCAAAAAGCCCTTAATAAAATAACCTATCCCCTCGTTTATTCCTGTTCTCAGTTTGGTATCGGCTCCCGCTTTTGAGCCCTGATATGGTTGGCTGTGAGCTTGTTGAACTTGATACTTAGCATGCAGGTTTGAACCAGCTTGCAGGGACAACCCTTCGCGAACATGAGATATGCCCAGGTATATTAAGTACCCCACACCTAACCACTTCATTACCATAAATGCCCAATCAGATTGAGCCAATATCAAACTCAGCCCCTGCGCCGAAATAAACGCATGGACCAAAAAGCCTGCACTCACGCCCAAGATGTTGATAAATGCATGAATGCGACTCTTTGTCAGCGCTGTAAATAGCACCAACAAGGCATTCGGGCCTGGAATGATAGCGATAACAAAGACGATTCCAGCGAAAATTAGAACGGTATCTAAGGTCATAATTACTCCTTTAAGCTTGCTAAAGCGAGTTTTCAATTGAACGTTGATTCAAATGTAGATGAAAAATGCTTGCAAAACTTATGTATAAAACGTGCACATATATAAACCTCATCTTTCGACAAAGTTTGAAATTAACTTGTTTGAGGCCGCTGGTTTAAGCGGGCGCAGTTAACTGCGCGGAGGGCAGTGATTTCTACTGATACAAGTCATGCACATGGAGTTAAAATGATTATTGAATGAACCAGAGCAACAGATTAGCTAAGAGTGTGGAGTCTGGCAAGTGACATATTCACGTACAGCAGCCTCTCCCGGTCTTTGACTTCGGCTAGTCATGTACTCACTATCCGTGCTAGCTAGTTTAAATTAATGATTAGACTCTTACGTTTAAGCAGTCATAAAGCTCAAATTTTCAAACTAGGCCTGGTCAGAACCTTTAGTTCTTCATTACAAACACAGTTATTT
>SDWK01000144.1 GCA_004195335.1 Shewanella sp. | reverse complement strand
AATATGGGCTGAAATATCTATGCTGTTAAAACACAAAATAACGGGGCTCTTTACTTCGTTATCATTTTTTATGGTGCTCCTTGTCTCCATCGATGCTTATCAAAATTTTGCAGAGTTCAGCCAAGCCAGTTACCAGGCAAAGGTTGAAACGCAATCTAAGCTGGTGGCTCAGGCATTAGATGAAAAGTTAATGCGTTTCTTCGATGTGATCGATTCCGCCGCATTTTTCTTCGATGAAAATGGTGAGCTCGATCTTGAACGAGCCAACCTCACCGTTGAGCAGATAGCCCAAACGGTGAGTGGGGAGGCCGGTATCTATTTGGGCTTGAAAGATGGCACCCTAATTAGTGATGGTAAGGTTGTGGCTAACTTCAATGCGATCACGGCTAAGCGTGAGTGGTTCTTGAAGATTTTTGAAGGTGAGCATTACGTAGTTTCAAGGTCTTTTGTGGATGTCACTAAGAACGTCGAAGTGTTTGGCCTTTCAGTGCCTATTATGCATCAAGGGCGAACTTCCGGAGTCGTGTTAATCAACATCCCCGTTAAGTTATTCAGTGATTTCGCCGCCTCTCTCACCAGTAACAATCAGATGTTCGTCTACCGTAGCGATGGCTATATTTTATCGAGTGAGAATAAAGACAATATTGGTAAGAACATATTTGAAATACGCCCACAATACCGGGTGATATCAGAATCAAACAAGTCGATGTCATACAACGCTCCCGGTTTGGGCGATTACTTTGTTACAAGTAATAAGTTGAAGGTTCGTAACTGGACTGTGGCTAGCTATGAAGCGGTTGATGTTATTGAAGCTGCCAGCATGAATAACCTCTATGAAGCACTTATTTTGATTGCCATCTCTCTGGCTGCACTCATGATTATTATTTACCAGATGGTTATTCGTCTTATCTACAAACCTATTGGCGGGGAACCACTGGATATCTCAAACATTGTTAAGCAAGTGGCTGACGGTGATTTGAGTATGGATTTACCCTCTTCCGGGCAGGAAGAAGGCGTTTATGGCAGCGTGATCGCTATGGTGCAGAAACTTAGGGAAATTGTCGCTAACATCAATGAAACGACAACTGAGCTTAATCGCTCTTCAGCCTCATTATCAACGTCAGCTCAAACTATGAGTGACGGTTCAAAGGCACAAACAGTGCAGCTTGAGCAGACTTCGACGGCGATGAATGAAATGACCTCCACTGTCGATGAAGTGGCGCGAAGCGCACTGCAAGCGGCAGAGTCGGCTCGCGAAGCTAATGAGCATTCCGAATTGGGAATGAAGGTGGTAGAGGATATGAATGCCAATATCCATTCTCTGGTCAACGAGATGAGCAATGTAACTCATGTCATCGAAAATGTTGAGGCAGAAACTGTCAATATTGGTAGCATCCTCGATGTGATTAAAGGTATTGCCGATCAGACTAATCTTTTGGCTTTAAATGCCGCAATTGAAGCGGCTCGAGCCGGTGAGCAAGGTCGCGGTTTCGCGGTCGTGGCAGATGAAGTCCGAAGTCTTGCAAGCCGTACACAAGAGAGCGCTAACGAAATCTCTGTGATGATTGTAAAACTACAAACAGAGGCTAAGAAGGCTGTAGAACAAATGGGTACGAATGCTCAGGTTGCTCGACTCACTTCGACAAAGACAGAGGAAGCAAATCAATCCCTGACACAAATAACGACTTCTGTTTCTATTATTCTAAATATGAATGATCAGATCGCTACCGCATCAGAACAGCAGACCCAGGTTGCAGCGGAAATCAACCAGAGTGTCCTGGAGATCAATGATTCGGCGAAAGAAACAAACAAGCACTCCGAGAGCACTACGGGTCTTGCACAAGAACTGGGCGGAATGGCGAATACCCTAAATGGTATTGTGAGCCAATTTAAGCTTTGAGGGCAGCCTTAAGTATCCCTCAATGTCATGGGTAGAAGCAGCCGTGGTCGTTCGTGACCACGGCTTTTCATTACATGCATGCGACATATTGAAAATAGGCTGGTTTCATCTAAAATTTAATTATGAAGACGACTCCGACTAAAATTTGTGTGCTTTATGATGGTGCCTGTCCCCGCTGTATCAAAGACCGGGATAATTATCTACGCTTGGCAGGAGGCCGAGCCGAAGGGGTGAGCTGGTTTGATATCACCGGCAAGGATGAGCAGCTAAAGAGTTGGGGGATCGATCCCCGCAAGGCGTTGACTGAGTTGCATGTGATTATTGGCTCAGATGAAACCATGGGGAAGCGGAAGGAGAACAGAGACATCGCGTTCGCAGAGCTTGACCCTGGTTTAGCCTTACTGGACGAGCCAAGCGTATTATCCGAGCTGGATGCGTATATCGTACTAATGGAAAAGGTACCCATGTTAAAACCCTTGGCCTGGTTTATGGGATTGAGCCTCGTGCGCCCCCTGTTGTCTGCTTACTACCATAAGACCGTGTACAAACGGCTTAAGCGTGAAGGACGTTTATAATGGCTATCTCACCTGATAGCTTGAGTCAGTGCCTTGTGAGTTATCAAGAGCGGCTAGGTGCTCAAGTCTTGTGTGGTGTCTGTCCCGCCGAGAAGTGTAGCCTGAGCCGCAGATTAATCTCGCTGTTTCATATACTGCTTTGGCGACTGACCTAAGGTCTTTTTAAAGAAGGTAATAAACGCGCTGACAGATTCATAACCCAGCTCATCGGCAATGCGTTGCACTGACTCGCCGGTCGCCAATTTTTGTAGTGCCAGCAGTATGTGTAATTGTCCTCGCCAACGGCCGAATGTGATTCCAATTTCCTTTTTTACCAAGCGTGCGAGTGTGCGTTCGCTCATGGCATATTGCGTCCCCCAGTCTGCAATACTGCGTCTGTCTTCAGGGGAGGCTAACAGTTGAGTCGCGATGGCGTTGAGCCTGGGCTCTGTTGGAATGGGAAAGTCAAACTGCTCTGTTGGCATGGCTCTGAGTTGCTCGATTAATACCGCCACTAATTTATCGGTTGAACTAGCTGGCAGATAATCTTGCTCTTGTACGGTGAGGTGGGAGATTAACTCTCGGAGCAAGGGGGATATCGACAAGGTACAGCTTTTATCTGGCATGCCTTCGACGTCGGGATCGATAAATAGCATGCACACACTGGCATTTTTTGATATTTGATTACTGTGTGGCACTTGACTGGGGATCCACACCGCGCAATTAGGCGGCACTATCCAAATGGCATCGGCAATTTTGCATTTCACAAAACCAGTCAGTGCCATAACCAGTTGGCATTTGTGATGTTGGTGAAACGGCGTTTCAGCATCCCTCTCTCCCCCCATTAACTTCAGTGACACCACCTGTTGTGGATAAGCATCGGAATCGAAGGCTGGGAAGATAGGCAAGCTTAAATTCATAGGTTGGCCGTTTTTAGATATATATAGTCACTATAGCTCAATACAGTAATGTAATTGAAGGCTAACCTAGCGTGATTGAAATAATGAGCGATAACCATTGTTCAAAGAGGAATATTTGTGACCCAGCTTCAACCATCACGTCTTGCTGGCGGTGCTTTTTTACTGCTCGGCGTTTTACTGATCTCCATTAGTCTACGCAGTCCGATCACCGGTGTTGGGCCGCTACTGGATGCCATCAGTGCTGAGCTTAATCTCTCTGCCACCCAAGCGGGTATGCTGACCACTTTACCATTATTGGCCTTTGCGCTTTTTTCGCCAATCGCGTCGATTCTTGGTCGCAAGAGAGGTCTAGAGCAAGCGTTAATGATGTCCCTGGTCTTGATTCTTATCGGTCTTATCGCGCGATCGTTAGGTTCCTCAATCACACTCTTTGTTGGAACTATGATTATCGGCGCAGGTATAGCGATTGCTAACGTGCTGCTACCGAGTTTAATGAAGCGCGACTTTCCCCATAAAATTGCCACCATGACCTCAATGTACGTGCTGATGATGGGGGCGGGTTCGGCATTAAGTGCCAGCTTAGCCATTCCGTTAGCCAATATGGCTGAGACATTGTCGATTAGCATCATTCCAAGCTGGGCTTTCTCGTTAGGCAGCCTGATTATATTTCCTCTCATTGCTATCTTGGTTTGGCTGCCACAAATGGGAGGACACACGTCACCGGCTAAAGATACTGCCAAACTCGATAGTCATAGTTACCTTTGGCGCAGCGCGAGTGCGTGGCACATCACCCTATTTTTATCGTTGAACTCCTTTTTGATGTACATCTTTATTAGCTGGCTACCAAGCATTTTGGTCGACAATGGTTACAGCCATCAACAAGCGGGGATGATCCATGGCGTACTGCAATTGTTCACCGCAGTACCGGCACTAGTATTAATTCCTTTAATGGCAAAAATTAATGACAAGCGCCTACTGAGTTTGGGATTAACCTCGCTCGCATTCATCGGTATTGTCGGCTTGATTGTCATGCCGGCATTAGCAATTTTATGGGCAATGATGTTTGGCTTTGGTGCTGGCGGTGGCTTTATTCTAGCTTTAGCGCTGATGAGTCTGCGCACAAGCAATGCTCATCAAGCTGCTTCTTTGTCAGGTATGGCGCAATGTTTAGGATATTTACTTGCAGCGTCAGGGCCTATCATTATGGGGGCGTTACATGAACAGACGGCAAGCTGGCAACTGCCGTTAGTCGTATGTGCTTGCGCTAGCGTGTTATGGAGTGTGTTTGCTGTATTGGCATCCAAGAGTGAGGTGATATCTGAATCGCCAAGGGGTGTGCTCAGTCCATTAATTAATACCAAGCAGCAATGCCAATAACGTCTAACTAGCTGGAGTAGTAAGTGAATGTATAACGGTGTCACATATTAGGGCTTTTATAGCCGAAGGTAGCCAACTTCTGTTGGCTGAGATGCTGCGTTAGGTGGTTAACATAATTTGGTTTGCTAGATTCATAAGTTAGCTGGGAAAGTCATCGCTTTACCCAGCAAGAATGAGGGACTCGGCTATAAAAATTAATGGCTAATGAATGATCCTTAACCGATATATAGCGGCTTCAGATAATACACATTCATCTTGTCGGAGTAGGCTTTTAGCGGAGTCATTGTCTTCATCGTAGTTAAAATTGCGGTGAAAATCCCAGTAACCTTCTGAATTTTCAACCCATTCAGGATATTTTTCACCACCTAATTCTATGGTCAACGGACCCTTTCTAAGTTTTTCCATTAGATTTCTCCTATTCGCCCTGTTTGTCAGGGTCGTTGTTTAAGTAAATGAATACATAACAATCTTGAAAAATATCGAAATGGAGCAATGAACCCTTCGTGTTGGGGAACGCTTAACACTAAGGTTCAATATTGATGGGTCTTGCCTAACACAGGTCTTTTATCTAAGTCGACTTTATTGCTAGAAAAAGCCTGTACTTAAAGATAGAACAATCTCATCACTTTTACAGCAAGTATTTTTCACTGAATAGAGGGGGCGATATTGAATCAGCTTATTTAAGCTATATTTGCTTCTGTAAAATAGAGCACAGAGAGATTAACTTAATGAATATGAATGCCGATATTGAGCGTGCCAGCCGTAGAAAACAAAAAAGGTGAAGCGTGTTAGCTTCACCTTTTTCATTGAGCTCATTTCAAATAAGCTTACTGCTAACTTGAATGTCAGCCTTGTGAATTAAGCCGAACTTAATCGCCTTGTTCAACACCCGCTCGGTTGATCAGGAACTGAGTTAACAAGGGTACCGGACGTCCGGTAGAACCTTTATTCGCACCACTGTTCCAAGCTGTACCGGCCACATCGATATGTGCCCAGTTGTACTTCTTGGTGAAGCGAGACAGGAAGCAGGCCGCAGTGATTGCACCACCGGCGCGACCGCCAAGGTTGGTCATGTCGGCAAATGGGCTTTCTAAATGCTCTTGGTACTCATCCCACAGTGGCAAACGCCATGCACGGTCACCACTTTGCTCACCGGCATTTAACAGCTCGTGTGCAAGTGGATTGTGTCCAGAAAACAGACCCGAGGCATGCTTACCCAGCGCGATGACACAGGCACCCGTTAAGGTTGCAGTATCGATCACTAATTCAGGATCGAAACGCTCAACATACGTTAAGACGTCACATAATACTAAGCGACCTTCTGCATCGGTGTTGAGCACTTCAACGGTTTGACCTGACATCGTTGTGAGAATATCGCCCGGGCGATAAGCATTGCTCGACGGCATGTTTTCACAGCCTGCAAGAATACCGATCACGTTGATAGGGAGTTTCATCGCACATAGCGCTTTCATTGCACCGATAACACCAGCTGCACCACCCATGTCGTATTTCATTTCGTCCATGGCTTCGCCAGGCTTTAGTGAGATACCACCAGAGTCAAACGTGAGTCCTTTACCCACTAAGACAATTGGCTTTTGGGTGCTATCTACCGCACCTTTATATTCCATAATCGTCATGATGGATTCGTTGTCACTGCCACGGCCGACGGCTAAGTAAGCGTTCATGCCTAGTTTGGCCATTTGCTCTTCGCCAATCGTAGTGACGGTTAACTCTTCATTGGTTTCGCCGATTTGACGAGCCTGAGAAGCAAGATAAGCCGGGTTACAGATGTTTGGCGGCATGTTGGCCACATCACGACATAGACGCATACCAGTAGAAACTGCCATTCCATGTTCGATAGCGCGCTCACCCACGGTCAGTTCGCGACGCGTTGGTACGTTAAATACCAGTTTACGCAGTGGACGGCGAGTCTCACCTTTGGCACTTTTAAGTGCATCGAAACAGTAGAGACTGTTTTGCGTTGTTTCTACGGCTTCACGCACCTTCCAATAGGTGTCACGGCCTTTAACGTGCAACTCGGTAAGAAAACACACGGCTTCCATTGAGCCTGTTTCGTTCAGAGTCTTGATTGTTTTAGTGATTATCTGCTTGTATTGGCGTTCATCCAGCTCACGCTCTTTTCCGCAGCCAACAAGTAATACTCGCTCACTTAGTACGTTCGGTACATGATGCAAAAGTAGCATCTGTCCAGGCTTTCCTTCTAAATCGCCACGACGAAGTAAGTTACTGATATAGCCTTCACTGATTTTATCAAGCTGCTCAGCAATACCAGACAGACGTCGAGGTTCATACACGCCAACCACAATACAGGCCGAACGCTGCTTTTCCGGACTACCGCTCTTAACGCTAAACTCCATGAGCTCTCCTAGATTCTTAAAGACAAATTTTAATATTTATTAGATAATGTCTGCTTGCGCCCAAAACGGGCCTAAAATTGGTACACCAAAGACTGATTTTTAGGTGTTTTTTCGCCATTTTTAGTTCATGGCTGGTCACAAAACTACCAAAAGTAGTCAGTCTACATGAAAGTTGGACTGACACCAGCATAATTATAAGTTTACAGACTGGATCCTGCCTGTGATTGTATTTAGATATTTGATTAGAGAAGTTTTTAAGGCACAAATAGCGGTACTTTTCGTGCTTCTGGCTATTTTTATTAGCCAACACTTTGTTAGAGTGCTCGCAAACGCTTCAGATGGTGAATTTCCCGCCTCTCTTGTCATGACCCTTCTGGGTCTTAATCTTCCTTATCTTGCCGTTTTGGTCTTGCCTTTAAGTTTATTTCTTGGAATATTGCTGGCTCATGGGCGTATGTATGCCGAAAGTGAGATGGTGGTACTTCACGGTGTCGGTGTGAGTGAATGGTATATCACGCGAGTCACATTGTTGCTGGCCGTGGCAAATATGCTCTTTACCGGTTACCTGTCCATTTTTGTGACCCCTTGGGCCGAAGAAAAACAGAATCAGGTATTAGAAAGTGCTCAGTCTGAAGCCGGGCTTGCGGCTATTACCCAGGGGCGTTTTCAGACCAGTTCTAACGGCAGAGCCGTCTTGTTTGTTGAACGAATAGACAGAAATAATCAACTCGATAAAGTTTTTGTTGCTCAACTACCTTCTTTAGATGATGAGTCGGGACTGAGTAATATCGTGATGGCTAAAGGGGGCAGCGTTGTCGAAGACGGCTTCGGTGGTCAACGCTTACAACTCAATGATGGTGTGCAGTATCAGGGCACGCCTAAGAAGGTCGATTATCAGGTGGTTCAGTTTGGTGGCTACCAGATGCAGATTAAAGAGCAAGAAGTTGACGAGCGTCGACGCAGGCTTTCTGCACTGCCCATCAAGGATCTGATGGTTATAGATGGCCCTGAGGCGACGGCCGAGTTTCATTGGCGTCTGGCTATTCCCCTTTCTATTCCTCTGCTGACGTTGATTGCTGTACCTATGGCGCGAGTTAATGTTCGTCAGGGTAAGTTTGCTAAGATGTTTCCGGCAATTTTACTCTATCTTGGCTATTTTGGTTTGATGATAGCTGGACGGAAATCCTTAGAAGATGGCGTGATTCCTGCCTATCTGGGGATGTGGTGGATACATGCCTCGGCTCTGGTGCTGGGAATATTGCTCTTAGGTAAGGAGCGGCCATCAGGGGCGAAAATATCGGGTCTGTTTAAGCGTAAGAAGGTGGCAGAGTGAAGATTTTAGATCTCTATATTGCCCGAACCATAGTCAGTACCTCGGCCCTGTGTTTGCTTATTCTTACTGGTCTTTCTGGCATCATTAAATGGGTGGATCAGCTACGTTTAGTCGGGCGCGGAAGTTACACTATGCTCGATGCCGGGATCTATGTTTTATTCCTTATCCCTCGGGATATTGAGATGTTTTTTCCTCTAGGTGTGTTGTTGGGGGCCTTGATTGGCATGGGAATGCTGGCATCCAATTCTGAGTTAGTCGTGATGCAGTCTTCAGGCTTATCTCGTTGGCAAATAACCCTGTCGGCGATGAAAACTGCCGTGCCTCTTATGCTGTTGATTATGGCGTTAGGAGAATGGGGTGCTCCGGTTGCAGAGCAAAAAGCCAATGAGATACAGGCGACCAAGCTCTCTGGCGGTAGCCTGATTAAATCCAGTCGTGGGATCTGGGCTAAAGATGGCGATCTGTTTGTTAATATTGGCGAAGTTGAAGATATCAATCATCTGGCGAACATCACCCTGTATGAGTTTGATGAGGCGCTCTCTTTAGTGCGTACTATCCATGCCGAACATGGGGTTTATTCCAATGACCATTGGCGGTTAGTGGATGTGAGGCAGACCGATCTGACCGAAGATAGGGTGACACTGACCGACTTAACGATCTACCGTTGGGAGTCGACTCTGACTCCTGATAAATTGAGTGTTGTTTCGGTTAAGCCAGAAGCCCTCTCAATTCAGGGATTGATGGGCTATCTGGATTACCTCAAGGTAAATAACCAAGATTTTGCCCGATACGAATTGGCGCTGTGGCGCAAATTACTGCAGCCAGTGACGGTGGGAGTGATGATGTTAGTGGCGCTCTCTTTCGTATTTGGTCCTCTGAGAACCGTGACGATGGGAGCGAGAGTGCTGTTAGGGGTCATTGCCGGATTTAGCTTCTATATTAGCAGCGAGATTTTTGGCCCACTAACCTTAGTCTACGGACTACCTGCGTTTGTCGGCGCCGGAATGCCTGCGGTGATATTCAGTGCCGGCGCGATCTATTTTATTCGGAAGTAAGTTACGAGTTACGGGATTCGAGGTGCGAGGTGCGGGTAGGAGATATAAGCTAGTAGCTACTAGCTACTAGCTACGAGCTACGAGTTGCGAGCTAATAGCCTCAACAGCATGAGACTCTCTTCGCTCTTTCTTAACTCGCGACTCGAAACTTTCATCGCTCTGTCTTTAGCTCGAAGCTTTCTTAGTTTGTCTTTAGCTCGTAACTCGAAACTTTCTTGGCTCTGTCTTAAACCTCGCAGCTGCTTTTACACCCCATGCCAGTTTCGCATCTGGTTGGCTTCTTTCGAGAGAACCACAACTTCCGAACGAGTCATCATATCCTGAAGGGCGAGTTTGTCACCGTTGATGAGTATCCACAGATTACCTATGCCAAGCAGTGACCATATCAGTCTGGCTGCGGCGGTGATAAAGCTCAGGCTTTGTCCGTTAGGATGTTGGATCTTAAGTCTCCAGGCGCGCATGCCTAACGTTTGCCCCCCGTAACTCCAAAAGGCGATATAGAACAGTCCCACGCACAGGGCTATCCAGAACTGATAGAGACCCTTATATAGAGGTGTACCATTGAGTAGCTCTGAAACATGTTCAAAACTTCCCATCTCAATCTGGCCAGCGGAGGTGAGGGCGGTAAATACACCGAAACCTATGGCTCCAGCTATCATGTAAACTGCCAAGGCGAGCAGTAGATCGTAGACGATGGCACCGAAACGTCGGAAAAAACTCGCACGAGGAAAATTAGCATGTTCGCTATTGGGCATTGAGCTCTCTTTCATTGGTATTCTCTTAACTTCAATTGAGATCCAGGGAGTGTTAATCCAGTCACTAAAATAACAGACTTATATGACTGGCTAAAACGATGGACTAGAACGACGGTCTATGACGTTTCTTTCGGATCATCTTTGATGTAGTAGATATCTTTAAAGCCCATTTTTGCAAACTCGTTGTCTCTAAAGTCTCTTACTGCCGACTTTCCTTTAGAGGTCATCATCACCTGTTGTTCCATCATATGGTAGTTGCTCAAATCTATCCCTTCCGCAGCCGCGACAGCTTCATGAATATTATTGAATTTGTCATAGGCGAAGTTAATCTCTTTCGCTTGTTTCTTAAATTTATAGGTAATTCTGCGAGCCATAATATTTTCTCTAAAATAAGTTCTTTAAAATAAGTGTTCTAATATGTGTCTTGTATCGATTCAGCCTCAGATCTGAGGGCCAGTACCATATAGCAGGCGTCAGGAGTATAGCTCTCAAGACTCTTATCTATCGGCTGGGCGATAAAGCCCTGTCTGCCCCAGTAACTGTCCGCCCCTTGCACCGCGACCAAAGATATACTGGGCAGGCTAAGGTCTCTGGCGTGTTCGACTAAGGCGTGGAAGGCCAACTTCCCCGCCCCTTTTCCCTGAGCCTTCGATGACAGGGCGATATCATGCAAATATAGGGTATCGTGCCCCGAGGTCACTACCAGAGTTTGTTCCAGCGAAGGCGGAGAGCCTGCAACCCAAGGGTGTGCGAGACAATATCCAACGACCTGTGTATCAGACTCTATAACGAAGCAAGTTTGCGGCGAAACCAACCATTTACTCTGCAATACTTTGAGCGATTCGGGTTCAATTTGTGGGTAGCA
Organism: Shewanella sp.; assembly: GCA_004195335.1. Taxonomy (GTDB): domain Bacteria; phylum Pseudomonadota; class Gammaproteobacteria; order Enterobacterales; family Shewanellaceae; genus Shewanella. The sequence continues at coordinate 2,473 of SDWK01000144.1, read as the reverse complement.
CTCTTCTTGGATCAGTAAGATATCGCTCCAATCCGCAGAGGTTATACTTCGAAGTTGCATCTCACTCCCACAATCGCTCGTTGTTATGATGGCGGTATAATACGTTATTTCAGGGACCTTTGCTTTATTTCAGGCCGCTTATTTCAGGTCGCCTATTTCAAATACCTGTGCTCCAGATGACGTTTGAAATATTCGGGGTTCAAGGTTTCACCTGTCGCCTGTTTTACCAGCTCATCTGTGCTTAATAGGCTTCCCTGTGACCAAATTTTTTGTTCCAGCCACTCAAATACTTGAGTGATATTTCCTTGGGCAACCAAGGTGTCCACAGAGCCTAAACTCGCCTCCATGGCAAATCTAAACTGAGCTGCATACATCGCGCCGAGCGTGTAACTTGGGAAATATCCAAGCTCGCCCACGGCCCAGTGAATATCCTGCATACAGCCATCTTTAAAGTTGCCCTGAGTGTTAACGCCTAATAACGAATTCATCTGCTCGGCCCAGAACTCTGGCAGATCGGCAACACTGAGGCTGCCGTCGATTAAGCCTTTCTCGGCTTCGAATCTGAGTAGGATATGACAGGGATAGGTGATCTCATCGGCATCGACCCTGATAAGACCCGGATTAACCCGGGTGTAGATATTGGTCAGTTGATCGGTTGAAAGCTGGCTACCTAAGTGTTTGGCAATTTGGGGCTGTAAACGGGACAGAAATCCACTGCCGCGTCCTAGCTGCATTTCACAAAACAGACTTTGGCTCTCATGGATAGCCATCGAGCGAGCATGACCGGCAGGCTGTCCTCGCCAATTAATCGGCAACCCTTGCTCATATCTGGCATGGCCCGTTTCATGGATAACGCCCATTAAGGCGCTGGTGAAATCGGACTCATCGTAGCGGGTCGTAAGCCGAACATCGCCGGGTACCCCACCACAAAATGGATGGCTACTGACATCTAATCGACCCTGAGTAAAATCAAACCCGAGAAAGTCCATCACTTCTCTGCCTAGTGTCTCTTGAGCTTGGCTTGAGCAAGAGTCGATATTAAACCTGAGCTCACCGGCCTGTTCATGCTGAACTCGTTGAATAAGCGAAGGCAGCCAGGTTTTAAGGTGACCAAATACTGATTCGAGGCGTTCGGTCGTCATGCCCGGTTCAAATTTGTTCAGTAGGGCATCATAAGGTGATAAGCCTTGTGCCTGAGCACGGATATTTGCCTCCTCTTTTACGAGCGCCATCAAGGCCTCAAGATTAGGCCTGAATCCCTGCCAGTCGTTATTCTTGCGCTGATCTCGCCAGGCATGTTCGCATCGATAAGCAAGCTCTGTCTTAGCCTGTACAAGAGAGGCGGGGATGACGTTGGCCTGAAAAAATTGATGATTCATCTCTCTCAGATTTGCAGTCTGCTCGCGGTTTAGCGGCTCATCTTGAGCACGTTGTAGTGTATCGGCCAGAAATGGGGCGGTTTTTAACTCGTGAATATGCTTGGCTAACTCAGCCATCGCAGCCCCACGGGCGGCGCTTCCGCCAACGGGCATCATCGTCGCTTGGTCCCAGTCACCTAGTGCACTTAAGTGCTCGAAATGAGAGATGGTCTGAAAATGTTTTGTGAGCGTGTCGTAACGGGGGCTTGGGCTAGGCTGGGTCATATCAACTCAATATGGGGTCATTTTAAGCTTATGTTACTGACTTTTATTACTACCGCCAAATTGAAAATAGGAGACTGGGGTAATTAAGTTTTCATCCCATGATGCTTTTGTTATAATTTTGTCGTTGAAATAAAACATAAATATATTTTATTTTCAGTAAAATGGATTGTTACATTGTACATGGAGGCTACTATGGTGGAATTTCTTTTCACTCAGGCTAATTTACCTTTTTCTATTTCGTTATCGGTTGTTTTATTTCTGGGCCTATTCGAGACCTTGGCCATGATCTTGGGTTTCAGCCTTGTCGGTGCCTTGGATAAGTGGACACCAATCGATGTCGACTTCGATTCGGATGCTGATATTAGCGTTAATGGCTTTACTGGTGTTGTTGGCTGGTTATGCCTAAATCGTTTGCCATTACTTATCTGGTTTGTGCTGGTGTTAGTCAGCTTTTCTATTATTGGCTATACAAGTAATTATCTCTCCTTACTTATCACAGAACAGCTTCTCCCTCAGTCTATCAGCTTACCCATTGCACTCATTTTCACGGCTTTTTGTTGTCGCTATTTAGGGGCTGCTCTTGCAAGGTTATTGCCGAAAAATGAAACCAGTGCCGTATCGCTTGATACCTTAGTGGGCAGTGTCGGTACTGTGACGGGAGGCTGCGCGATTAAAGGCAACCCGAGTGAAGCGGTAGTGAAAGATAGATATCAGCAGAAACACTATGTCTTAGTTGAGCCTGAAATGCCGGGGGGCGAGTTTCGTGCCGGCACTCAAGTGGTGCTGCTAAAACGTGAAGGTACAGTTTGGTCTGCTGCTAGATTCGATTC
>SDWK01000546.1 GCA_004195335.1 Shewanella sp. | reverse complement strand
CCTTTTTATTACTGTTCACGTTATTGCAAATGTTTGTGAGCCCAGTCTTATAATTAAAAAATGCCACCCTGTTTAACCAAGGCGTAACACTTTATTGTGCGCGTCATTACATATTTTAAGTAAAAGCTTATGGTAACCTTCTGTAAGGTATTTCGATATGTAGCTAATTATGAATAATAACATTCCGTTAAGAGCGCTTCAGATTTTTGAGTCCTGTGCAAGATTAGAAAGTTGCTCTCTTGCCGCTAATGAGTTGAGTATTACTCAAAGTGCTGTATCGCAACAAATTAAACAGCTGGAAGACTATTTCTTAGAAAAGCTATTTTATCGAAATGCAGGCAAGATCAACCTTACCGAGGCAGGCCTTGAGCTTCGGCAGAGACTGTCCCCCGTTTTTTATGATTTAAATAGTGTCTGTGCCAGTCTGGTCCCGACTATGTCTGGTGAGGTCAGGGTGCACTCTTATACCTCTCTCGCGGCCAGGTGGTTGGTTCCGAATATGGAGAAGCTAAGAAGGCAATATCCTGAGTTGAATATTAACGTTGGCATGTTTCAAAATGACATTGAAATGAGCGATATGATTGCCGATATATTTATTGTGACTCGAGAGTCGCAAGATGGTTATGTGTTTAAGCCGCTGATTAAAGAGACGCTTATTGCATTTTGTAGTCCTGAATATCTTGAAAAATCGAAAGAAATCACGTCGCAAAATTTGCACGAGCACTGTTTGTTATTTTCCAAGCATAAAGATTATGGCCTAGATTGGGATAGTTGGTTCAGGGATAACGGTGTCGAGATGAGTTCGACTCAGAAGAAGTTAGTGTTTAATCATAATATGCTTGCCGTTCAAGCCGCTATATATGGAGAAGGGATTGTACTGGGGGTTGAACAAACCTTAAGGGTTGAAATCGATATGGGTAACCTGGTGAAATTAGATCTCCCTTCATGTTATTCAGGTTTTAATTATTCGATAGCGTATAAAGCATCGAAGCAGCGTGATGCCAGGATCATGAAAATCGTTGATTGGATCTGTGATAAATATCCTCGGGTGAGCGGTAGTCACTAATAAAGGGTCATGATTGAGTATTCTGCACAAACTTAGAGTGTGCATATAAAGTCATTTACTGCTTTTTTTTTGCCTCTTTGATATTTAACATCTAAGTTACTTTCGCTATGATGGACAGAAGCATCTGTTAATCATGGCGTTAGTTAATGTTTAGAATAATAAGAATACTCCTGCTCGGAGCCTTAACACTCACCTTTGTCGCCGCGACGGGCATCTACCTTGGGCTTCACCTGAGTTTACCTAAGTTGTCGGGTCAATGGGAGAGCGGGGGCATAGCGTCTGACGTTAAGATTGAGCGAGACCGATTAGGTACTGCTATTGTGAGCGGCGATAATCGCCGTGATGTGGCATTTGCTTTAGGTTATGCCCATAGTCAGGACCGCTTTTTTCAGATGGACCTGCTTAGACGAAACTCCGCGGGCGAGCTATCGGAAATATTTGGTGAAAAAGCGTTAAAGCTGGATGAATCTCACCGTTTTCATCAGTTCAGAAAACATGCCGAAAACATTGTCGCCAAGATGCCGATAGCCGAAAAGTTATTGTTGCAATCCTATGCTAATGGCGTCAATGAAGCCTTAAAAGCCATGCCTGTGTCTTCATTTGAATACCTTCTCGCAGGGGCGAGTCCCTCTCCATGGAAACCTGCCGATAGTTTATTGGTTATCTATAGTATGTACCTGGACCTACAGGCTAATACGGTTAAGCGTGACCTGGTGTTAGAGCAGATTAAACGATTTTATGGTGAGGAGATGTTGGCGTTTATTACTCAGCCAAGCTCCTTTCAAGCGGCGCTCGATGCCAGTATTCTCCCCATGGAAGATGTCAGCATTCCGAATCTCTCTCCCGAATTGATGGCGAGTGCAGTCAATCAAACGATTGAAGAACCCCTGGATATCGGCAGCAATAACTGGGCTGTAACCGGGGCGCTAACCGAATCGGGACGCGCTATGTTATCCGATGACATGCACCTCTCTTTTGCGGTACCTATCATCTGGTATCGCGCTCAGATTAATTACCCAGATCCGATAACTAAAGAGAGTGTGCAGGTCACAGGGGTCTCCCTACCCGGTTCACCTGTCATTGTGGTCGGCAGTAATAATCACCTTGCCTGGGGATTTACTAATGCCTATATCGATACGGCCGATTGGATAAGGTTAGCCGCCGATGAACACACAGTATTCGAGCCCGAGCAGATCCTACTCCCTGACGGCAAGCGCCATGAATATAATATTGAGATGTCTCAATATGGTCCAATTCGCGTTGTTGGTGGACAGAAATATGCGTTGAGCTGGGTGGCGCATAAAGATTACGCGGTCGATATGGAGTTGATGGGACTGGAGACGGCAAAAAACGTCTTCGATGGCTTGGTGTTGGCGACATCGATTGGGATCCCAGTGCAAAACATGATGATAGTCGACGGGAAGGGCAACGCCGCATGGATACCTACTGGGGCCATTCCCTCTCGCACTAATCCATCCAATGTTGCTCAGGATTATTCAAGCTTTCAAGCTAAGGGGTGGAAGCTTGACGAAACGTCGCTTCCCAGTGTGGTCAATCCTGAAAATGGCCGTCTCTGGAGTGCCAATGCACGGGTGATGTCTGTGAAGGAGCAAGCCCGCTTTGGTGATGGAGGCTATGCGCTCGGTGCGCGTGCGATGCAAATTCGCGATAATTTACAAGCGAACTCTCAATTCGATGAAGCCGCATTTTATCGGCTTCAGTTGGATAATCGTGCCGAGTTTTTACTGCCTTGGCACCGTTATCTGCTTGAGCTGCTCTCGACTCAGCCTAAGCGTTTTGCCAAAGATATTCAGTACCTTCGAGATTGGCAAGCCTGCGCTTGCTCAGACTCGGTAGGCTACACTTTAGTCCGGCATTTCAGGGCGAGGTTAATCGATGCCAGCTTTGCCCCGATCGAGACGGGTTTAGGCAAACATGAGCTGTCTCTTTCGGTGGTTAAACGTTATTTAGAACCTGCGATGTGGCAATTAATTAACGCGCAGCCACAAACCTGGTTAGCCGATGGTTACGATTCCTGGACAGAATTTGCCATCGATAGCTATCAACACGCAACGGCTGAGCTCTTGAGCCTTCATAGTGACTATGATGATCTGGCCGACCTGAACTGGGGCAAGGTTAATGCCTTGAAGATCCAACATCCTTTCAGTAAACAGTTGCCCATTCTAAGCTCCTGGTTAGATATGCCAGAAGTCGAGGCATTCGGTGACACTTTTATGCCTGCTGTGCAACGCAGCTCCTTTGGGCCTTCACAGCGCTTCATCGTACAACCGGGAGCCGAAAAAAATGCCATCATGGCTATCCCTGGTGGACAGTCGGGCCATCCGTTATCAGACTATTACCGGGCAGGATTTGATGAGTATGCCAGGCATGAATCCACGCCCCTGTTACCCGGGGATGTGTTGCATACGATAGTGATAAAACCTGTGCAATAAAAAGCGGAAGTTGGATAAATAGGGGAGATATTGCTCTTTATATTGTCAGTTTGTGTCTATGGATTGAGATTTTTGTTTTTTTTGAATTAGACAAAACGTCTGAAATTGATCATTGCCGGTGAATAGATATTCGAATCTAATATTGAGTTGCCAACTTATCGGCTGAGAAAGGGATGTTTAAAGGTGCTTTCTCTTGCTAGCCACTTTGTAAGTAAGTGCAATGATTTAAAATATGAAACCAGACTCTGTTAAGCTTGGATACAAATAATTACATTAGAGCTGACCGAGTGATGAAGTACACCTGGATTACTGCACTCATGTTGAGTGTTGTTGCAATATCAGGTTGTGATAAAGATGTCTTATTTCAACTGGATGCGGTTTCAGAATCTGAATTTAGTGCACAAGATAATGATGACGTTTTTTTTACCTGTTATCTGCGGGTATATGCCACTAACCATCTGAAATATGGTGTCAAAATTGGACCTCAAATTACAGTGTTTACCGATTCCGGTGCTCATCGATTTCGCATTAACTCCTGGGGTGACGACTGGGAGTATTTGATTGCCAATGATGAGGGGAAGGGGAGCCGGCAGCGTTTGTATTTTCGCGAGGAGAATGTGCATCCAATGAGTTGCGCCAAGCTTGCCCAAGCCATCGACAAGAAAGCCTTTATACTCGAACTCAACCGTTGTGAGAAGGTCGACCAGACACCTGCCAGCTGCGATGTCGTGCTCGAAGTGGCCAGTGATGGGGTTGAACTCCACAATGCCCAAGAGGTATTGAAGAATAAAACGAGTGCACATATTAGTTGATAACCACCTTCCAATGGTCCAAATTTTGGGTGGTCATTTCGTTAGTGCATACAGTAAAAAATGACCATCCACACTCCTGCCTGTTTATTGAGCGAAACTCGTTTGCTCAACACCTTTTGTGTTAATCACCAGTTGCGATCTTTTCATCTTGTTAACAAAGCTATTGACATTGTATCCATTAAAAGTGCATAAGTATTATCTTGCGTAGTCGATTTTCGTGAAATTGCAACACGAAACTATTTATTAATAAC
>SDWK01000545.1 GCA_004195335.1 Shewanella sp. | reverse complement strand
AGAGACAGATATAAGGTAAAATGACGTGATGGAGATCATCCGCGGAGCCCCTGCTTTATCGGCGTTTAGAGTTCAAAAATTTATGGAAGCTTGCGATCAAGCAGCGCTTCCAGTCAGTGGAATCTATGCTGAGTATATTCATTTAGTCGATTTGTCTGAGTCTTTAGATGAAAGTGAGACCCAACAACTCGAAAAACTCCTAACTTATGGTCCCGCTATCGAAGCGCATGCACCACAAGGTTCACTTCATTTTGTAACCCCACGCCCCGGCACCATCTCACCTTGGTCATCTAAGGCAACCGATATCGCACATAACTGTGGCTTGGACAAGGTAAAGCGTTTAGAGCGAGGTGTTGCTTATTATGTCGAATCTACACCGCTTAACGGCGAGCAACAAAAGGCATTAAATTTACTCGTTCATGATCGCATGGTCGAAGTGATTTTAAGTGGTTTCGAAAAGGCTGAGGTGCTGTTTGCCCACACCGAACCCGCCGAAGTCAAAAGCGTTAATATTTTAGGTGAAGGTCGTCGCTCGTTGGAGGTCGCTAACACTGAACTGGGGCTCGCACTGGCCAATGATGAGATCGATTACTTAGTCGAAAACTTTGTCCGTTTAGGCCGTAATCCCAACGATATTGAATTGATGATGTTTGCTCAGGCGAACTCAGAACATTGTCGTCATAAAATTTTCAATGCCGATTGGACAATTGATGGTGAGGTTCAACCCAAATCATTGTTCAAAATGATTAAGAATACATTTGAGAAAACACCCGATGGTGTTTTGTCTGCTTATAAAGATAACGCCGCAGTGATGGAAGGTTCTGTAGCGGGTCGTTTCTTCCCTGAAGACGATGGCGTATATGGCTATCACACTGAGCCGATGCACATCCTGATGAAGGTGGAAACGCATAACCACCCGACGGCAATCAGCCCATACCCTGGGGCCGCTACCGGTTCCGGCGGTGAGATCCGCGATGAGGGTGCAACAGGTCGTGGCTCTAAGCCAAAAGCGGGCTTAACTGGCTTTAGTGTTTCAAACCTTAAAATCCCAGGGTTTGTACAGCCTTGGGAAGCTGACTATGGCAAACCAGAGAGAATTGTTACCGCTCTGGATATCATGACCGAAGGCCCACTGGGTGGTGCCGCGTTCAATAATGAATTTGGCCGTCCTGCACTATTAGGGTATTTCCGTACCTACGAACAGGAAGTCTGTAGCCATAATGGTACTGAGGTGCGCGGCTATCATAAGCCCATCATGCTGGCAGGTGGTTTAGGTAACATCCGCGAAGAGCATGTGCAGAAAGGTGAGATCACAGTCGGCGCTAAGCTCATCGTGCTGGGTGGCCCAGCGATGAATATCGGTCTGGGCGGCGGTGCAGCCTCTTCGATGGCATCGGGTGAATCCAGTGAAGATTTAGATTTTGCTTCCGTACAGCGTGAAAACCCTGAGATGGAGCGTCGCTGTCAGGAAGTGATCGATCGTTGCTGCCAGATGGGTGACCGAAACCCGATTCAGTTTATACATGATGTTGGTGCGGGTGGATTGTCTAATGCGTTCCCTGAGTTAGTTAACGACGGTGATCGTGGTGGTAAGTTTGAATTAAGAAATGTGCCATCCGATGAACCAGGAATGAGCCCTCTCGAGATCTGGTGTAACGAGTCACAGGAACGTTATGTGATGTCAGTTGCGCCTGAAAACTTAGCAATATTTACCGCTATCTGTGAACGTGAACGTGCGCCGTTTTCTGTGGTAGGTGTGGCGACAGAGGAGCGTCACTTAAGTCTAAGTGATGAACACTTTGGTGATAAGCCAATCGACTTACCTTTAGAGGTCTTGTTAGGTAAAGCACCTAAGATGAGCCGAGATGTCGTCAGTGCTAAGGCGACTTCGGCTGCATTGGATCAAAGTGTGATTGAAGTGCAAGAAGCGGCGCATCGCATATTACGTCTGCCTACTGTGGCTGAGAAGACCTTCCTTATCACTATCGGTGACAGGACGGTAACTGGCCTGGTCAATCGCGACCAGATGGTCGGTCCTTGGCAAGTTCCGGTTGCCGATTGTGCGGTAACGGCGGCGAGTTATGACTCTTATGTCGGCGAAGCCATGTCTTTGGGGGAGCGTACTCCGCTGGCTCTGCTTGATTTTGGGGCTTCTGCACGTATGGCGGTTGCCGAGTCAATTATGAACATTGCTGGTGCCGATATTGGTTCATTCAAACGCATTAAGTTATCGGCTAACTGGATGTCACCAGCGGGTCACCCTGGCGAAGATGCTGGTCTTTATGAGGCCGTTAAAGCGGTAGGCGAAGAACTTTGTCCTGAGTTGTCATTGACGATTCCAGTGGGTAAAGATTCGATGTCGATGAAGACGGCGTGGGAAGATAACGGTGAACAAAAGACCGTGACTTCTCCTATGTCTCTGGTTATCACCGCATTTGGTGTGGTTCAAGACATTCGTAACACGGTAACACCTGAGCTTCGCAGCGATAAAGGTGAGACCGATCTGCTACTCCTTGATTTAGGCCTGGGCCAACATCGTCTGGGTGGGTCTTGTTTAGCTCAAGTTTATAGCGAGCTTGGTGATATCGCACCCGATCTTGACAACTCAGCAACGCTGAAAGGCTTCTTCGAAGTGATCCAGCCGCTGGTTGCTAATCAATCTATTATTGCTTATCACGACAGAAGTGATGGTGGCCTCTATACCACATTGGTAGAGATGGCATTTGCGGGTCGCACCGGACTGAATGTCGATATCAGTGCATTGTCCGGTAACGATGTTGAGCGTCTGTTTAACGAGGAGCTTGGTGCGGTTATTCAAGTGAACCGTGAAAACGTTGCAGCAATCATGGCTCAATTTGCAGCGGTTGGTGTGCCTTGCCATAAAGTCGCTGAGCTGACATCCGAGGATGTGATTGCTATTTGTGACGGTGAGCGTGAAGTATTAGTCGAGTCTCGCACCGAGCTAAGAACAATCTGGGCCGAAACAACCCATCGGATGCAGTCGTTGAGGGATAATCCTGAATGCGCCGATGAAGAGTTTTCGCTCAAGCAAGACGCAAACGAGCCAGGTTTAACCGTCGATCTTAAATTCGACCCGAGTGATGATGTTGCAGCACCATTTATCTTAAGAGGAGCTGCACCTAAGATTGCTATCTTGCGTGAGCAGGGTGTCAACTCTCATCTTGAGATGGCTGCTGCGTTCGACAGGGCTGGGTTTGAAAGCACTGATGTCCATATGAGCGATATCCTGAGTGGCCGGATAACACTCGATGGCTTCAAAGGTTTAGCGGCTTGTGGTGGTTTCTCATATGGTGATGTATTAGGTGCGGGTGAAGGTTGGGCTAAGTCAATCTTGTTCAATAGCCGTGCTAGAGAGGAATTCAGTCAGTTCTTCGAGCGAAACGATAGTTTCTCTCTGGGCGTGTGTAACGGTTGTCAGATGTTATCAACGCTAAAAGAGATCATCCCAGGTACTGAGCATTGGCCTAGGTTCGTTCGCAACCGTTCTGAGCGTTTCGAAGCTCGCTTTAGCTTGGTCGAAGTGCAAAAGAGTCAATCTTTGTTCTTTGATGGTATGGAGGGCTCTCGTATGCCTATCGCCGTTTCCCATGGTGAGGGGCGTGCCGAATTTGCATCGCTCCAAGCGCTAGCGGCAGCTGAAGCTTCCGGAACGGTCGCGTTAAGGTTTGTTGATGGTAACGGCAATATTGCGACTCAATACCCTCAAAATCCTAATGGTTCGCCTAATGCGTTAACTGGGATCTGTAGCAACGATGGTCGTGTGACGATTATGATGCCGCATCCTGAGCGTGTGTTCAGAACTGTGGCTAACTCATGGCATCCAGATGAGTGGGGCGAAGATAGCCCTTGGATGAGAATGTTCAGAAACGTTCGAGTTAACGTAGGTTAATAGGTTAATCAACAAGGTGCTATCAGCCAATGACACCTTCATTCAAGCTTTCTGTGGGAATGTTGGCCATGGTTAGTAATGTTACAGAAGGTAAGCGTTAAGTTAGATTAATTTAACGTTTACTTATGCCAAAATCATTAAAAAGAGCTTCGGAAATTTCGAAGCTCTTTTTTTTTGAAATTTTTACGGTGAAAAAAACAATAATAAATAGATGGTTACATGAGTATTAGTAAATAATGGGGTTCTAAAGCTGGAGAAACAAGCCGTTCGGCACGCTATGGGGCTCAATAAGAACAAACAGAGTATTCGGAGAAGTTATAAAGTTGGGAATGTACTCTTAATCAGAGGTTTAATTGTTGGTAAGGAAGAGTGCGAGGGGCCTAAAATGAAAAAGCCACCGAGCTTTAAGAGCTCGGTGGCCGTTTTGCGCTAACAAAACATCAAAATCATTTGGGTTGCAATGAAGCTGGTTTATAGCTCTCTTGCTGTATAAAGTTCAACAAAAACACGCTGGTAGCTGCAAACTAGACGATCGAATAAATTTTTCATATTGGTATCTCCACACAGTAATTAGATGATGTGAGCGGAGTTGAGCTATTCCGGGCAACTTCACCGGGTTAACAAGCCTGTCTCTTATACACATCT
>SDWK01000141.1 GCA_004195335.1 Shewanella sp. | reverse complement strand
GAAGCAAACAGCGCATTTGATGAGCTCAACACGGATTCAACCCCGCTCACTGAGACCTTCGATGTCACCAGTATCGATGGCACCCCATCAACGGTTAAGTTCAACATTAGCGGCACCAACGATGATCCTGTAATCCAATCAGCTTCTATCATTCGAGTCTCTGAAGAAGGCCTAACTGATGGTCTGGTTGACGACACAGGCAATACCGATACGACTAACGCAGTGGCTGCGAGCGGTACCATCAGTATCGAAGATGTTGATAGTGGTAACTTAGCTGTATCCCTCTCTGGCCCTGCAACAGCATTGACTTCTGGTGGTGAAACGGTTCAATGGTCATGGGATGGCACTGATACATTAACTGGCTTTATCGGTGTTGAGGGGACTGACTCATATCAAGAAGTCATGACTGTTGTACTAACAGCCCCTACTGGCAATACTCCTGGTGATTGGAGTTATAATGTCACTCTACTCGCTCCTGTCGATCACACTGATACAACGAGTGAAGATAATCTTTCACTCGACTTTGGTATTAATGTATCTGATGGCGATGGCGGAACAACCAACGGCAGCTTCAACGTTATTATCGAAGATGATGCACCTGAAGCATCGGTAAGCAGCCTTGTTACCGACAACCTAACTGGTACATACACCGGAAGCCTAACAGTTGGTGGTGCAGACACTGATTACTCTGCAGATTTGACAGGTAATGTAGCGGGATGGAGTAACGAAGCAGGTAATGAACTGTATTTCGCAGACTCAGGCCAGACTACTGGTGGAGAGACAATTTTCTATTATGTCGATCCAGCCAATCCAGATCTCATGTATGCCTATACAGATTCAAATACCACTATATCCGACTATAGCGATGCAAATGCCGGACAATCACTGGTCTTTACTTTATCCGTGGATCCTAACTCGGGTGAATACGTAGTTAATCTGGTAGATTCGATCACCATGATTCAAGAAACGACTGCTGATTTCACCGGAAGCATAACTGCAGGTAATGGCGACAACCTATTTATCTACCTAAATGGAGAGCTGCAATACGGTACCGATGCCACAGTAGATACCTTATGTACAGTAACCGGTACATCTAATGGCAATGTTGCTAGTGTAAACAACAGCAACAATGGTATCGGTGTCGGCTCAGGAAAAGATATTGGCGCGGGTGACACACTGATTCTGTCATTCCAGCAGCCCACGACTAGTAACATTCAGGTAGCCTTAAGTTTAAACAGTGGCAAAGTTTATACTGGTGATGCCACCTTCTTTGTGCAGGGTAAGAATGCTCTTGGAGAGATCACAGAATTAACCTTCACCGGCACAAGTGATGAGTTTGAAACCTACCTATCCAGTTCATCGATTGTTGAAGTTAGCCTCCTTAAACTTTCAAAGGCTGATAGTGGCACTGACTTTAATCTTCAGGGCTTGTTTACCGAAACAATTACAATCGATTCATCCGGTACGACACTCGACTTTACCGTAGATGTAATAGACAGCGATGGTGATGTGGATAGTGATAATGATTTCAGCGTGATACTGAACGCTCCTACATCATTATCAGTATTAACGACCAACGCAGTTGCACAGCTCGATGAAGCGACATTACTCTCGGATGCAGCAGACAATGACACAGAGGCATTACTGTTCAAAGCGGGTGATACTGAGATCAATAGCTTTAGCTTTGGTGATACCGACAACATTGAAGTACAAGGTATTCGCCTACCTAAGGGCCAAGATATGGAATGGCGTATCGAGAGTGGCGATCTCATTGGTTCAATTAATGGACGTGGAGATCTGCTTAAGTTAAGCCTGGACTGGGATGCTATTGCAGCAGGACAACAAGGCTCCGTCATTCTCGATGCCGAGTTACTTGGTAAATTCCCGCACAATATTGACGTCGACAACCTACTAGTAACAGGTATTCAAGTCATTGCCACCGATGGTTCAGGAGAGAGTGCAACATCTAGCGTCACAGTCAATGTAGCTGACCATAACCTCGCACCCGATGCAGGAAACGACTACCTTGGTAGTGGCTTAACAAGTAGTTACTATGGCTATAGCCAAGGCTCTGACGGAGGTAACCTCTCATCTGTCGATCAGGTGATGACCTTTATCAACAACAATGATCCAGATGCTCTATTTACTGCGACTAGCCTAAGCTATGGCTGGGGAGATGGTAATCTAGGCACTGGGCAGAGTTTACAAACCTTCCTGGGTAGCGATGCCGCGAGTCTAACAGCAGATCCAGGTAACACCTCAGATGCTATCTTGCATATGCAAGGCGCTGTGCAACTTGATGCAGGCCGCTACGGTTTAAAAGTAACTGCTGATGATGGCTATGCTATTAAGATTGATGGCGAAGTCGTTGCTATCTTCTCAAAGAATCAATCCTCGAATATTCGTTACCCAGGTGAAGATGGCCATATCTACTTCGACATCGCAACAAGTGGTAGCCATGAAATAGAGATAGTGTATTGGGATCAAGCTGGTGCTTACGAACTGGATATAGAACTTGGCCAGTTTGAACAAAATGGCACCCAAATTGGTGGCTATACACCACTGGGTGATCAGATACTCACTCAACCAGCTTATGTTATGGAAGACACGGTATTTACCTTCCAAGCTTCGACAATCTTAGGAAATGATAGTGACCCAGATGGCGATGCCATTGAGATCACCAGTTCCGGCAATGCAAGTCATGGAACGGTCGTTATTGATGCACAAGGTAACTTAGTATTCACCCCTGAAGAGGGTTATACAGGGCCTGCTAGTTTCGATTACACCATCACAGACCCTTCTGGTCTGGCTGACACTGCGACAGTTTTCTTTGATGTCATTCCAACTAGGGGTTATCAATATAGCTCTGGTACCGACGGAGACAACGTCCTTAGTGGTACCGAGAACCATGACATTATAGTGAGTGATACCGAAGGCTTACAGATAGTCTCAGGTGAAGACTATAATCTGGCTTTTGTCTTAGATTCATCTGGTAGCATGAGTGGTGAGATTGAAACGGCAAAAGCCCAGCTGGCCAGTGTTTTTGAGACTTTACTTGATAGTGCGACAGGCGTACAGGCTGGCACTGTCAATTTACTATTCATCGATTTTGCATCTGGTACAAAGGTTAATGTATCTGTAGACCTTTCAGACACCAATGCGCTTAAAACACTACAAGATGCAGTAAAAAGTGTATATACAGATGGAAATACTAACTATGAAGCAGGCTTTGACTCTGTTATCGAGTGGTTTAATAGCAGCAATATCGCCAATAATGGCGGCACAAACCTAACCTATTTTATCACCGATGGAAACCCTAACAATAAGCATTATGATAGCGCTGATTCACTCTATATAGGTGTTAACAGCCAGACTAATCACTTTATTTCGTTGACGGACTTACTCAACAGTAATAATTATCAGCGTGGAGAAACCATTGAGGTTGGTGGTAAGACACTTGTAGATAGCAGTGGCAGAGTTTATTCGGCTTACACTGATGACTACCTAGGGCAGGTCACTGTCTATCAAAATGGTTCTTATAGTTATACGGATAACTCTGGTACAAATAACCAAACTCAGCATACTTTTAGCCTGCTTAATGCCGTATCGGAAGTTAGAGCGGTAGGTATCGGAGGGGGGGTATCAACTGAAACACTCAAACTGTATGACACTGACGGTGATGTGCAAGCACAGATTAATGTTAGCGATCTTGCGAGTGTGATTCTGGGTTCTGAAACACTGCTAAGCCAAGGAGATGACAACTCTGATGGCGGCCAAGGTAATGACATTATCTTCGGTGATCTAGTGAAGTTTGAAGATATTGATGGCCAAGGCTTTGTTGCCCTGCAAAAATATATTGCAGGTGAGACTGGTCAAACTGCTGGCGATATTAACCTAGAAGATATTCATGCTTACATTCGTGACCACATATCCGAATTTGATATCTCAAATAGCAATGACGGTGACGACACTCTCAATGGTGGCCAAGGTAAAGATATCCTCTTCGGTCAAGGTGGTGATGACACATTGGATGGTGGAACGGGAGCGGATTACCTCATCGGAGGGCTAGGTAATGATACGCTTATCGGTGGGTTAGGCGATGATACTCTAACTGGTGATGCCCCTTCAGGTCCCACTGGTGCTGATACCTTCGTGTGGTCCGCGGGCTCAACCGGTACAGACCATATTACTGACTTTAATCTAGGTGAAGATAAGCTAGATCTTAGCGACCTTCTACATGTTGAGAGTGGACATCAGCTTGCTGAATACCTCCACTTTACTGTCGACAACACCACTTCGACGCCTTCAACATCTATCGATATCGATGCAGATCTTGATGGTAACTACGAGCAGCATATCGTCTTAGATGGCTTCGACTTGAGTAAGACGTTTGGCAATGATGAAGGGGCGATTATTCAAGGGTTACTCGGTGACAATGGAAACGGAGCTTTAATCATCAGTAATTCAACCGATGAAACGACTACGCCTACTACGTTTGCTGAAGGGCCAGGGTCTAATCACCACTCGGATGATGATCAAGTTACCTATTTGCTTCCATAATTCCGCTAATTAATAAGATGGTCTATAGCAAAATAGACCATCTTGACTAATACTTTTATAATACAATAAGAATAATTCCATAATAAAATCTTAAGGATAAGCTTTTAGGTGTCTGTTTCCGCTCCTCAGAAAACTGATCAGTGGACCGTCTCTGCCTCTCAAAGAGTGTCAGTCGATCCCCTGTTAGACAGTTTAGTGTTACTAACCGAATATTTCGGCAGCCCTTGCTCCAGTGAATCTATGGCGGCAGGCCTCCCCTTATCTGGTAGTGTACTCACACCAGACTTGGTGCCTCAGGCCGCAGCTCGAGCGGGGATGGCTGCAAAGTTAACCCGTAAAGGGTTAAACCAAATATCTCCTATTTTCCTACCCTGTATCTTGCTGCTAAAAGATAAGAAAGCCTGCCTGCTTCGAGGATTGGATCTTGAGACAGATAAAGCCGTCATTCAGTTGCCGGAGACTGGGGGCGAAGAAACGCTCTCACTTGAAGATCTTGAAGCTATCTATGTCGGATACCTGTTTATGGTTAAACAGCAGTACCGTGGCGACATGGGCTTCGATATTCATCTTCACAACAATAAAAGCCACTGGTTACTTCAAACACTTAAAGATTCAGCACCGATCTACCGGGATGCGTTAATCGCATCGGTATTGGTCAACCTTTTCGCTCTGGTTTCGCCACTATTTATCATGAATGTCTATGACAAGGTCGTTCCTAATCTGGCATTCCAATCACTGTGGGTATTAGCCATAGGCGCGGGTATCGCCTACATCTTCGATCTTATCATGCGGCAACTTCGCGCCTACCTGATCGACGTCGCAGGTAAAAAAGTCGATATCATCGTGTCATCCAGGCTGTTTGCCAAAGCGATAGGTATTCCGCTGGAAAAACGTTCGCCCAGTGTCGGCGGCATGGCCAGACAGTTAGGTGAATTTGACAGCATTCGAGATATTTTGACTTCGGCCACCATTACCACCTTGGTGGACCTTCCATTCGCTATATTTTTCATGATAATCATTTATTTAGTCGCTGGCGACTTAGCAGTTGTACCTCTGCTCGGGGGAATAATCATTATCACTTACACCTTGATCATGCAGCCAAAATTAAAGGCCGCGATCGAGGAAAGCAACAAATTCTCCAGCCTAAAACATGGCCACCTAATTGAGTCCCTCGCATCATTAGAATCGATAAAATCCAGTGGCGCAGAGGGATTAGTACAAAAAAGTTGGCAACAGATGATTGGCCATACTGCTAACTGGCAGTTGAAATCGAAGAAGATTTCAACCTCTGTCACTAACCTTGCTAACTTTACGGTACAGCTTTCGGTAGTGTGTGTGGTGATCTTGGGAGTATACCGCGTCGCCGATAACGCAATATCTATGGGTGGTATCATCGCTGCCGTGATCTTATCGAGCCGAGCTATATCCCCCATGGCTCAGCTTGCAGGCCTCATGACCCGCGGTAACCACACAGCCAGTGCGCTACGCCAACTTAATGAGATCATGACCCAAGAAGATGAGTTTGAAAATAAGGGGCATCTGGTAAGCCGACAGCGTCTTCAGGGAAAAATGAGTGCCGACAATATCAGCTTCTCCTATCCGGGCTCTGAAAAACCGGTACTACATCCGATGTCGATTAACATTCAGCCAGGTGAGAGAGTCGCTATCATAGGTCGGAATGGTTCAGGTAAGAGTACCCTGGCGAAAATGCTGGTCGGACTCTATCAACCTACCAAGGGTAGTCTGAGATACGATGGACTGGATTCGGCTCAGATCCACCCTACTGACTTAAGACGAAACTTTGGTTATCTCCCTCAAGATATCACTTTGTTCCATGGCTCTATCAGAGACAACATTCTGTTTGGTACCCGACAGGTATCCGAGCACCAGTTGATTCGAGCGGTGCAACTATCTGGCATCAGTCTATTTACCGATCTGGAAACTGAAGGGTTAGATCAACAGGTAGGTGAAGGCGGTCGTTCTCTTTCTCGGGGTCAGAGACAAACCGTCGCTCTGGCTAGGGCGACGCTGAACGATCCACCTGTACTGCTTATGGATGAGCCAACGGCGAGTTTAGATGCAAGAGCCGAGAAACAATTTATTAAAGCCATGGAAAACGTCACAAGAGACCGAACTTTGCTGCTTATTACCCATAAGATGCACCTGTTAAAGCTGGTCGACCGTATTATCGTACTCGACAGAGGCCATGTGGTTGCCGATGGCCCCAAAGCTGAAGTGCTGGAACAACTAAGCAAAGGTTTACTCGCCGGAGGTCAGAGAAATGAGTAAACACTTGACGACTCAAGATCTGGAAATGGTCGATGATGTTTATGGTGCCATGATGACTGATGCACCGACCAGTCACAGATTGATCATATGGTCACTGTCAGCCTTTGCGCTATGTTTTTTTGTCTGGGCTTACTTTTCCGAGTTGGACCAAGTCACAACAGGCATGGGCAAAGTGATCCCCTCTTCTCAAATTCAGGTGATTCAGAGTCTCGACGGCGGAATAATGCAGGAGCTCTATGTCAAAGAGGGTATGCATGTCACTAAAGGACAAGCTCTGGTTCGTATCGATGATACGCGTTTTCGTTCCGACTTCGACCAACAGGAACAAGAGGTGTTTAGCCTGCAAGCTAACGTAAAACGGCTCGAAACCGAGCTTAACAGTATTATCATTTCTGATATGTCATCAAATTGGCGAGAACAGGTCAAAATAACAAAGACACCTCTGTTATTTTCAGGAGAGCTAATCGAAAAAGAGCCTGAACTGGTTAAACGTCAATCGGAAGAGTATTCCGGACGATTAGATAGTCTGAGCAATCAACTCGAAATTTTAGCCAGACAGATCCAACAAAGACAACAGGAAACCGAAGAGCTAGGCTCGAAGATCAATACACTCACAAGAAGTTTTCAACTGATTTCAAGAGAGTTAGAGCTCACTAAGCCTCTGGCGGAAAAAGGGATAGTTCCCGAAGTTGAGCTACTCAAACTTGAGCGTACCGTTAATGACATTCAAGGCGATCTAGCCTCTCTTCGCCTGCTAAGGCCAAAATTAAAAGCCTCGCAAGATGAAGCAATATTGAAGCGTCGTGAGGCCGTGTTTGTCTTTGCCGCCGAAACTCGAACTAAGCTCAGTGAGTTGCAAACCAAGTTATCCAGAATGAGCGAGGCACAAGTCGGGGCGCAAGATAAAGTCAATAAAGCCGAGATAACATCTCCAGTTAACGGAACAATCAAAACCATTCATATCAATACTTTAGGCGGAGTCGTTCAGCCTGGGATAGATATTATTGAGATTGTACCCTCTGAAGATCAATTACTTATCGAAACAAAAATCGTTCCAAAAGATATTGCATTTTTACATCCTGGCTTACCCGCCGTAGTCAAAGTGACCGCTTATGACTTCACCCGTTACGGGGGATTAAATGGCGTTGTAGAGCACATTAGTGCCGACACAACACAGGATGAAGAAGGAAACAGTTTCTATCTTGTAAGGGTTAGAACTAAATTATCGAGTTTGACCAAGGACGATGGTACTGAAATGCCAATTATACCAGGGATGCTAACTTCGGTTGATGTAATAACTGGGCAAAGATCCATTCTAGAGTACATACTTAATCCAATTTTAAGGGCGAAAGATACGGCGCTCCGAGAGCGCTAGCCTAAAAAAATCAACCTGGAGGGGTTAACATGAACACCAGTAAATATCGGCAACTAAAACGCACAGCTTTAGCGTTAGCCGTAAGTACACTTATTATTCCAGCGTCGGCTTACAGTCAGACACTAGAACAAGCGGTTGCGCACACTTTAGATACGAATCCTGAAATCCGTATCGCATTCAACCGCTTTAAAGCACGTGAAGAGCAGGTTAACCAAGCGATAGCTGGTTACATGCCGACGATAGATATCAGTGGCGGATATGGATATGAGCAGACAGATAGCCCATCGACACGCAGAAAGCCCAATGTGGGTGAAGTCGATTCTGATGGCGTTGTAGAATTAGAACGGGGTGAGGCTGGTTTTAGCATCAAGCAGATGCTATTCGATGGTTTCTACACCAGTAGCGAAGTCGACAGATATAGCTTTGAAGCCAGTGCCGAGCAATGGGCGCTTTTCTCTGCCGCCGAAGATATGGCTCTCGATGTGGCTAAAGTTTATGTTAACTATATCCGAAGTGAGCAAGTACTGACGCTTGCAGAAAAAAATATTGCCAGCCATCAAGATATATACGAGCAAATTAAGCAGAGAACCGATTCAGGTTTAGGTTCCATTGCCGATCTTTCACAGATAACAGGTCGTCTGGCTCGTGCCAATGCCAATCTGATCTCGGCTAAAAATAACTTTTTCGATGCAAAAGCACAATTTATCCGCGTGGTAGAACAACAGCCCGAAAGTTTAATTGTGCCAGTACCCGATGATGATATGTTGCCGGAAGATCTCAGTACCAGTGTAATAATAGCCCAAGAAAATCACCCAATCCTGAAATCGGCAGCCAGTGATATAGAAGCGGCTAAAAATGAGAAATCTTCGGCTCAATCCAACTACTATCCCAAATTCACTTTAGATCTAGAGGGTAATTGGAATAATAACTTAGATGGTGAAGAAGGCATATCAGGTTCAGGTCTATTTTTAAATGATGTCGGCGGATACAGTAACGATCTCGTAGCCATGGTCAGAGTCAAATATAACCTTTTTGCAGGTGGTAAGGATCTGGCGCGTGAGAAAGAAGCCGCATATAAAATCGGTGAGGCGAAAGAGATCCGTCAACGTGCTCATCGTCAAGTCGTTGAAGGAGTTAACCTAGCTTGGAACGCCTACGAACTACTAGAGCCACAAAAAATGTATATTCGTGAGCATGTTATCGCAGCTAAAGATACACAAGTCGCTTATAGTCAACAGTTCAACCTAGGACAACGAACCCTGCTCGATTTACTGGATACTGAAAACGAGCTATTCGAAGCCCGTAAAGATTACCTTGAAGCCGAATACGATAGTATCCTTTCGGAATACCGTATTTTGAATGCTACAGGTCGTTTACTCGAATCCCTAAGGGTCACTCGCCCGGATGTATGGCAAGGTGAACGTAACTACGAAGGAGGAGTTAACTAATGAAAACCTTCATAATCATATTAAGTATTATTCTGCTTGGCGGCTGCTCATCGCGTGATATCGCCACCATGGACAAGCCCACCAATCAAGTACACGATCTCAACGATCTTGATACTGATGGTGTGATTGTCGCCAGAGAACGCTGTAACGATACAGTATTAGGTGCCACTATCGACAACTACGGTTGCGGTAAAATCAAGCCGATTAATGAGCGTTCCGAGCTTAAAGTTTTGTTTGCAAACGACTCTTACTACATAGACCCTCAGTACTACGGTCAAATAGAAGTCATAGCAACATTTATGACTGACTATCCAAATACTGTTGTTACCATTGAGGGACATTGCAGTAAGACGGGATCTTATGAGCATAACTTAACACTGTCACAGAACAGGGCCAATGCAGTAACATCGACGTTATCTGAGCAATTCGGTATTGATCCCGATAGATTAACCGCGATTGGTTATAGTTTTGACCGCCCAGTAGATATGAGTGAGACAAGTATTGCCCATACCCGTAACAGACGTGTCATCGCGGAAGTGACCGGAGAAGACACAATGGCAGACATGAAATGGCATATCTATACCGTTGATGAAGAAGTAAAATAAGGATATAAAACAAGTATCATGAATGGCAGGCTTTGTTGTAGTCGTAAATTAGCATGCAAAAAAGTCTGCCAATTAATATTCATGGCACTGACTCTAGCCGTATCATGTCTTTATGCCTCACCCACGCAAGAACTGGATAAAGAACACATTACTTCGACGCTCGAGTCCAAGTATGGTGAACGCGCAGGTAAACGAGCCAGAGCCTGGTTTAGGGTGCTTGATGAGGCACAAGGGTTAAGCGAAAAAGAAAAGATGACTAAAGTGAACAACTTTTTTAATCTTTTTCGCTTTGTCGATGACATTAAACTTTGGGGTGACAGCAACTACTGGGCGACGCCTATGGAGTTTATAGGTGTTAATGGCGGTGATTGTGAAGACTTTTCGATAGCAAAGTACTTTACGTTACTCCAGCTTGGTGTGCCAGAAGACAAGATGCGGATCACCATGGTAAAAGCAACAAGCGTTAATCAATACCATATGGTTTTGGCCTATTACGAAACGCCGTCTGCTATCCCCTTGGTACTCGACAATTTAGATAGAACAATTAAACCAGCCACTCAAAGAAAAGATTTATTACCGGTTTACAGCTTTAATGGTCGACAACTGTGGCTTAACAAGGAAAAAGGGCGAGGCGTTCTTGCAGGTTCCTCTAAGAAACTTGCGAAATGGAATGATCTCAAACATAGATTGGGTGTCGAAAGGCTTAGAAAACCCAAATTAAGATTGGAGTAGCTAGAAAGATGACACTGTTTCGACAGATATACTCACTACTGTTTGGCCTGTTTCTATTGGTGGTGGCGAGTCTAGGCTATGTGCAGTTCAATGAGACTCAAAGCTTTCTAACAAAGCAGATGGAGTCAGATCTTAACAACACCAGTAACTCTCTTGGGATCATGTTGGTACCAGACCTTGAAGCTGGCGATATTGTCGGTGCAGAAACACTGATCAATGTTATTTTTGAAGGTGGTTATTATCAGCAGGTAAAATTGACTTGGCTAGTCGATGGTAGACAACAGGTTTGGGAAAACCCGGTTAATATTGAAGGCGTCCCACAATGGTTTATCGATCTGGATCTGTTTAAGACAATTAAGAAAGAGAGCACGATCACCTCTGGCTGGATCCAGCTGGCCCGACTAGAAATCACCGCTCATCCTGGGTTTGGCTATCACGAACTGTGGCGCACCATGAGTAATGCGATCATCGTATTTTCACTGCTCTTTTTAATTGCAATTGTATTCGCTCGAGTAGGACTAACTTGGATCCTTAAACCTTTGCATACCATCGCAGAGCACGCTAGAGATATCTCACAGCGTAAATTTGGACCAGATATGCCGGTGCCAAAGACAAGCGAGCTAAAATCCGTAGTGCTCGCCTTTAACAGCATGTCAGATCAACTCAAATTAATCTTTAACTCTCTCGATGAAGAGGTCGGAGAGCTACGTAAAAAGAACTTAGTCGATCAGGTTTCAGGGCTTCCAAACCGCCAGTATATGATGGGGCATTTAAGCAGTTGGCTCAACGAGCCAAAAAGTGGTGCTCTGGTCATGGCGAAGCTCGATTGGTTAGAGGAAGTGCATAGCAAATACGGCTATCAAGTCCGAGATGAAACGATTAAATTACTTTCTCAGAAGCTAAAGGAGCACTTAGATGAGGTCGCGACTTCTGTTGTAGCAAGAATTGCTGCTTATGAATTTGCGTTCTTAATTACCAGTTCCGAACATGAGCAAACCAGTAAATATCTTCAGACTCTGATCCGCACAATTAACCAAGAGATGTCTAAAGCAGGCTGTAAGCCCAATGAAAACTTTGCCATCGGCGTTGCCGAACGCATAGGTCAAATGACGGTATCAGACATCTTAGCGCAATCGGATAATGCGCTTCAAAAAGCGATAAAAGAAGATAAAGTTTTTCATTGGTTTGAAAATACTGAGAAACAACTTTTCACCCGTGAACAATGGCGTGAACACTTGAGCTCAGCAATTAATGGCCGTCAATTTAAATTTAAGTGGCAGCCCGTACAGTTCAATGATAACGACAATATCATGCAAAGAGAGTTGTACTGTCAGCTTAAACTCGGTGAAAATATAGTCCATGCAGGGCAGTTTATGCCTTATGTCGAACTCTTATCACTTGGTTCTTTACTCGATCAATGTCTCATTGAGAAAGTAGCTGAGGAACGCCTGCTCGATAAAAGTTTTGAACCCATTGCAATTAACTTAACATTCCAAAGTTTGAGCGATCCTAAGTTCCATGAATGGCTAAACAAATTCTTACGCTCAACAGACTTGTCTGAACGTATCTGTTTCGACATTCCTGAAGCCGGTGTGTATAGCGACCCAGACTCTTGTCAGGCACTTTGTACGATTATTCGTGATAATGGAGCTCACTTCGGTATCGATCACTTCGGACGTCAATTTGGCTCCATGTCTTACCTGCAAACCCTGAGACCAAGTTATGTGAAACTCGATCAATCATTTGCCTATTATGATGAGAGTGAACACAGTAGCGAACTATGTCGTGCATTGATCAATGTCGCAAGAGGTCTGGATATTAAGGTCATAGTAACGGGTATTGAGGAGATAGCTCAGTTAGATCGCTTCATTCCACTGAAAACCCATGCTTATATGGGCTATATATCCCCACCAACGGATATTAAAGATTAAATGAAGTCCATATCAGTATAATGTAATAAAAGGCCTCAGCTTAACTCTGAGGCCTTTTTAGTCTCTGCCAGACCTCATTTGATATATTCAGAATCCTGCCGGACTAAAGAGCCTTAGATTCCGTATAAGTTCGTCCCTCACGTTACGGAATGACCAACTTATCAAAATTTGCGGGATTTCTCATAAAAATGGTCGGCCTACTTTGATAAAAAGGAAGGATTCGAACCTCTGCCCCTCAGGTCCGCTCTTATTTCAAATCAGGATGCGCTACCGAGCTGCGCCCTTTTACTTCATTAAAAGTCCGTAAACTTTTTAGATGGTCGGCTGATTTAATAAAAAGCAGGATTCTAATCCTCGAGGTCTCAGATAATGAGAAAGCAGGAAACGAAAAATGCCTTCTGATTTCTCAGAAGGCTTTTCGAAAGTGATCGGCCTGCTTTGATAAAAAGGAAGGATTCGAACCTTTGACCCTTCCTCACTAAATGCCAAAGTAGTAAATGAAAAATGCCTTCTGATTTTTCAAGAGGCTTTTCGAAAGTGGTCGGCCAGCTTTGATAAAAAGGGAGGATTCGAATCTCTGCCCCTTCCTCACTCAATGCCAAAGCAGGAAACGAAAAAAGCCTTCTGATTTCTCAAGAGGCTTTTCAAAAGTGGTCGGCCTGCTTTGATA
>SDWK01000283.1 GCA_004195335.1 Shewanella sp. | reverse complement strand
ACTAAATGGCGACATGAAGAAGTCGGTTCATTTTAATTGTTTGTTAAGAAGGGGAGTGTTCCCGCTCAAAAATTGGCCCGTGTGGCATTTATATTTTGACTTTGCATGTTCACAGTGCAATCTAATTCAGCACTCCCTGGGTATGGGCTAAGCTGACCAGCTGAGCCCGATTCTTGGCATAAAACAGTTCCTTGAGCCGGTTCTGGTGATAGTTAACGCCACTCTCGGAGATCACCAGCTTATGACCGATTTCATCGCTGGAATAGCCCTGGGCGGTCATTTTTAGCACCTGCATGCTCTTGAGCGACAAGCAGTTAAAGTTGCTGATGGGGTTCAACTGGGCAATACACTGGTCGTTGAACAAGCTGGAATAGAGCTGCAGTTGTCTCTCAATTGCTTCTCTGTTCTTTGTGAATGTTGCTAGCAAGGTCTCTCGAGGCTGATCTGAGAACAACACAAAGGCGGCGTGCCAGTCAGGGTTGTATTTGACCGGTAGCAGCCAGGCGGCGCGGCTGACAATACCATGTTCTTCCATCAGACGCTTAAACTGCTCGCCTTTACCTCCTGTGTAATCAGGATTGCGCCACACATTGGGTCCAGGGTGATTTCTATCGAAGTAGGCCTCATCGGCAGAGGCAAAGTGCTGCAGGTAGCGGTGACGAAATATTCGTATATTGTCACTGGAATAGATGCCATATCGGGCTTTTAGCATTTCAGCAGGTAAGCGGCTACGGAGTTTTTTGAACTGATGCAGTGAAGGCATCTTCACCTTAGTGGTAATGCCGTAGAAAAAATCGGCGATCCCATGATTGGCCAGAAAGTCGTTGGCCTGACGGATATGAACAGGATCTATGTTGCAGGGTTTGGTCTCAATATTACTCATAGAGAATGCTGGTTATTTTCGTATGATAGTGTGCGATTTGCAGGATAACCAATGTCATAAAACCATTGGCAGGGGAGTTTTTAGTTTACAGCTTGGCTCGCCCGTCGTCGAAAGGCATAGCGCATCAGATATACATTAAACTAACCATCAAATTTGGCCTCGGGTTTGATATCCAGAGTCAGGTATTTTGATTTCTCCGGTTCGGGCGTCACAGGCTCTTCTGGCTGTTTTTGAGCATCATCACTACCACAAGCTGTGAGCTGGCAGAGGAGCAAGGTACTTAGCAATAATTTTCTCATCGTCATCTCTCGTTTGAATTATTGTTATTGTTTACCCAAGATTGGGCAAAATGAGAGTAACGTAGGGCTGTCATACAAGCCTTAATAGATCTGTTAGGATTTTTTTCCCTAAGCGAGATGTGTGATCTTTGTTGCCATTTCTGATCGACTCTTTACTTAGGTGGCTGCACATTGCTATTTCTGTTTACTTATTTACTCAGATGGCTACATATTGCGGAGCGGATGAAAGTTTAGCTGCTGAGAAATGGCAATAATGTTGTTGAGATTAACAAAGCCGATGGTAAAGATAGAGAAGAGTGAGGGGGAAATATAGCGAGTGCTTAATTGAAGCACTCGCTATGTAATAAGGCTACTAATGCCTGCTACTGTTCGGCGTAGATGGCTTCGGCAAGCAGTCTGGCGGCCTGGGGAATGTTGGGACCGGCTTGTTTGGTGACTGCCGAGTCGATAAATCTGACGGCATTGTTATTAACGGCGTTGAGCTTATCCGCGCCTTCGCGGGAGGTAACTTCCTTGATGGTCGTGGTACCGCTACCGGCTTGTGGTCCCTCGAACACGGGGCCGGTGGCATCGGGCCACATAGGCAATAAGATCACATCCGGGTTTTGTGTGACCACTTCAGGCCAGGTGACCATAGGCGCGATGCCATCACGTTCGGAAAAAATTGGTTTACCGCCCACCAGCTCTATCAGTTCGGTCATATAGGAGTGTTTACCCGGCACGCATTTATAGAGGTAATTAATCTCGTAGTAGACCTTAGGGGATGGGTGAGCGCTGTACTGAGCCGCTATCTCTCTTAACTCGCTCTGTATCGATTCAACCAGCTCATCCGCTTGCTGTTGATGATCGATGGTCTTGCCCAGTAACAGGATTTTTGTGTAGACCTCCTCTAGGCTGGACTCCTCCATATGAATAACCGGTATCCCAAGTTCCTCTAACTTTGCTTTTAACCTAAGTTGTAATCCGGTGGCGGTGAGTACGAGATCGGGTTTCAGGCGAGTGATATTGTCGATTGAGATATCGGTGAAGCCACCGACAACATCGATACGTTTCTGCTGGACTCTCAAGGGCAGTTCGGCCGGGAAACGTGCATATCGCGTCACACCGACTAAGTCATCGATGGCGCCTATCTCAGCGACAGTATGACTCCAGTTGGGGGCCAGAGAGACAATTCTGAGTGTTTGTCCCTCTTGGCTAAAGACAGAGTGGGGCCCGAGTAGCAGCAAGAGCCAAAATATTATCTTTATCGCGCGCATGTTAAATCTCAATTACCCAGTATATGTGCATCATGGATAGATCCACGGTAAAGACAAGCGAGTTAAAACCGGTTTGTGTACAAGCACACAAATATGATGTGCAGTATAAAAGTCTGTTAAAAACCCCAGTGTTTTTTGTCATTACAGTGCAGACAATACAGTTCTATTTACCTATCTCGAGGTTGTATTGTCAGTATTATTGAGTGTGCGCGGCCTGACTCACCGTTATGGTGATTTTATTGCGGTCAATAACATTAACTTAGATGTTAAGGCGGGTCAGTGTTTTGGCTTGCTCGGACCCAATGGCGCCGGTAAGTCGACAACTCTGGAGATCCTTGAAGGTGTCCTGAAGCCAACGAGAGGTGAGATACGTTATCGAGGCTTGCCTATCGATAAGAACTTCAAACAAGAGGTGGGCATTCAGTTTCAGTCAACAACCTTACCCGATTATCTGACCGTACATGATTGTCTGAAACTCTTCTCGAGTTTTTACCAAAGCCATACATCAATTCCCCACCTGATAAAGTTGTGTCAGCTGCAAGAGGTTGCCAGTCAACTTCATTACACCCTGTCGGGTGGCCAGAAGCAGCGACTGCTACTGGCACTGAGTCTGATTAATGATCCTGCGTTACTTTTCTTAGATGAGCCGACAACCGGACTCGACCCTCAGGCAAGGTTACATTTCTGGCAGTTGATCAGAGAGGTTAAGCAGCAGGGCAAGACCATAATATTAACCACCCATTACATGGAAGAAGCGGAGCAACTCTGCGATCAGATTGCGATCATGGACAGAGGCGAGTTTATAGCCGAAGGGTCGCCAGAGACATTACTCAAAGAGAATTTTCTGCCACAGATTGTTGAGCTCAATGGTGTATATACAGAGCAAGATTTTGACGGTTTACCGGTAAGAATAAGCCAGTGCGCAGGGCAAACGCGGGTCGAATGCAACAGCTTCAATGATCTGCTTCCTGCGTTAAAGGTGTCGGAAGGCTCCACCCGGGGGATGGCTGTACGCAAACCGCACCTTGAAGATCTATTTTTAAAATTAACCGGTAATGAGCTTCGACTATGAATGCACTATTTGCACTGATCACCGCGCGTAATCTGGAATTCCTTCGTGATAAGTCGGCACTGAGCTGGTCGCTACTCTTTCCTATCATCATAGTCATCGTCTTGGTGCTGGTGTTTGATGACGATAATCCGAGTCTCTATCAGCTTGGAGTCTATGGCGAGGTCGCACAGATAGAACAAATATCGGCGTTAAAACATATCGAAGTCATCCATTACAGTGACTTAGAACAAGCAAAACACAAGGTCTCCAGACATTTAATCGATGGCCTGCTCAGTGGCGATACTTATTGGGTTAATCCGGATAGTGCACAAGGTTACATCCTGGAGCAGGTGATCCTTGGCAAATTACCTCAGTTACACACAAGGGCTATCGCAGGCAAAGCCGTGCGCCATGTCGAGTGGATCCTGCCGGGAATTATCGGCATGAACATGATGTTTTCTGCGCTTTATGGGGTGGGGTATGTCGTGGTCAGATACCGGAGAACCGGCGTATTAAAGCGTTTGCAAGTGACGCCATTAGGGGCATGGCAGTTTTTGGCATCGCAATTAATCTCGAGGCTTGGCGCTACGGTCATCTCCGCTATCTTAGTGTTTGCGGTTATCGCCATCATGTTTGATATCCGCTCTCAAGGCAATGTGGCGCTTTTGGTGCTTAATACGTTACTGGGCAGCGCTGCCATGATCAGTATCGGTCTGCTGGTGGCCAGTCGCACCCGCTCGGACGAGCTGTGTAATGGTCTGCTCAACATTATCTCCTGGCCGATGATGTTCCTGTCAGGGATCTGGTTTTCGTTGGAGGGCAGCAAACCTTGGGTCAGATTTCTGGCCGATTGCTTACCGTTAACCCATATGAATGACGCTAATAGGGCTGTGATCATTGACGGTGCGGGCCTGTTAGATATCGGCGATCATCTGCTGTTTCTCGTTGCGATTATCCTGATCTGTTTGGGTGTGGCGAGCCGCAGTTTTCGCTGGGATTAATTCGAGTGGTTCAGAGTATAGAAATTGTGCTTTAACTACTGAATAGATAGAGGAGGGGGGGAGAGGTTTACTCATTGATTTACCTGAATTTATGTCCTTACCTATTGTTTGGTGG
>SDWK01000011.1 GCA_004195335.1 Shewanella sp. | reverse complement strand
CTCCTGACAAGGCGCGCTTGCCCGAGCTTTATCCCTGATTTTTTAGTCGTGTATTTAAGAGATAATTTTATGGGAGACGCCCCATTCTTCGGGCGGGGGCGTCTCTACCTGCCTAAAATTATTGATGTTTTAAACCGATTTCATTGCTGATCGAATAATGCTGTGGTACTTTGACTGCCTTAGCAACTTTGATTCAACGAGGGTCGGGTCATGGTGGGGAAAATTAAGCAGATTTAGATAAGGCGTTTTCGGTCATTGGATCGATGCGTTTTTTTTTATTTTTGGGAAAAAAGGGAAGCTCCCCTAATTTTCCTCAGGGAAATCCCCGTTTCCCCATTGACTTTACTTATCATTGATGTCCCTTGTTTTATGCACACAGGAGGGGTCTACCCCGTGAACACCCCAGAAAGTTTCAAGACAAATCCAAGGCGTGATGCCACAGACAGTATCCGAGGATACGTTTATCAAATTTATCAAAGCATCCTGGCTTGGATGAGTCTCAAAGAAAATGAACTCTTAGTGCTAGAGGGTGCCGAAGACTTCGATGTTCACAACGGGAATAATGTCAGCACAACCCAGGTTAAAGATGTTGCCTCAAATCTGACCCTGAGAAGCCAAGCAGTTGTTGATACTTTGAACAATTTTTGGGCCTGTCGAGAAGAAAATCAAGAATTTATTATAACTTTACGGTTTCTTACCACTGCAGAGGCTGGCCAAGAGCAGGGCACACCGTTTGGTTCCAATCAAAAAGGCATTGAGTTTTGGGAGAAAGCGCAAACCACTCGTGTAGACATACAGCCACTTCGTAGTTTTCTTGAAAGCTTAAGCCTGAACGAGGGGCTGCTATCATTCATACAGACGGCCTCAAATGAAGATTTACTTGAAAAGCTTATTCGTCCGATAAAATGGGATATGGGCAACAAATCAAGTGAGGCATTGCAGTATGCGATTGAAGATAAACTTAAGGTCCATGGTTTCAAACTTCAAATCAATTCCCAAGATTCCAGCAAAGCGCTGCCAGATCTGCTTAAAAAAACAGCTGACCTTTTATCTACCAAGGGGCAAAAAAAACTAAGATTTAGCGATTTCTTATCATGCTTTGATAATGCAACAAGAATTTCCATCCCTCTTGGAAAAGTTGAAGCTATGACCGGCGCTGGTGCTTTGCAACAATTAGCAAATTTGGTGGACTTGTCTGAGCTATCGCGATTAACAAATACATCAACGCCAATTTCTCCCCCCCTGCCAATCGTTAATGGGTGTGTTTCAAGAGCATCGGTTGTCACACGGTTTGTCGATCTACTTCTGCTGGAGCGAGTAGTTTTCCTATATGGGAGTAGCGGGACAGGAAAAACTACACTTGCATCGCTTGTTTCTCAAAATATTGAGTCTGTTTGGGGCTGGGCAAGCTTTCGAGGTCTGCAACCAGAACAGACTAAAGATATTATTGGGCGTGCCAACTTTGAAATGAATTCAAAAGGGCTATCACCCTTTCTGGTGCTCGACGATATTGATTTGTCTGAAATTGGAATTTTTGAACGTGAGTTAGTTTCTTTGATTTTTTCAGCTATGAGTGCAAATGGTCTGATTATTATTACTGGCCTTACTCGCCCCCCTCTTCAGTTATTGCCAAAACTTTGGAAAAACGAATCGTGTGAAGCTTCCGTCCCCTATTTTGATCAAACAGAAATAGCAGAGATAGTATGCGCGCACGGTCTCTCTGACGCCAAGATCGCACAAGATTGGGCCAAAACAATATGGATTGCCACGAGCGGACATCCACAGCTTGTCCATGCCCGAGTGAGGAACTTAAGCTCTCAGGGATGGCCCTCAATTCAATTATCAGATCTGACTAATCCTGAAGATGTGGAAAGGGTCAGGGCTGAGGCTCGAACCAGGCTATTAAGAGAGTTCCCGACAGAGGATATTCGTGTCCTTGCGTACAGATTAAGTCTCGTGAATGGGTCTTTTACTCGCGAAATAGCAAGGGCGGTTTCAGAGACACCGCCCCCAATAAAGTTACCAGGTGAGGCCTTTGATGCTCTTATTGGCCCCTGGATAGAGCGAGAAGGTGAAAATCGTTTTCGCATTTCACCATTATTGAAAGGTGCTGCAGATTATGTCTTGTCAGAAGAAGACACTAAAGGTATCCACGGTGTAATAGCTTTAAGCTTTATTAAGCGTAATAGCATTGAGGGTAATAGCATTGATTACGTGGAGTTTAGCACTGCTTTTTTCCATGCGTTTATGGCAAGAGACTCTTTTGCCTTGATGATGCTAAGTCAAAAAATACTGGCTTCAAACATAGACAATGTTCGTCATTTGTACGACATGATGCTGTGGATGACTTTCGTCTGTTCCGAGGATGGACAAAAAATATTCCCTGAAAACCCAACAGTCGAGTTGATACTTCGTCTTGTCCAATTCAAGTTACTGGTTGCTTCACCTGATCCGAATAAATCAATTTCTCTGATAAAACATTTGGAAGGATGCTTAAACAGTGAAGAGCCTTCTGAAAGAAAATTGTCCTCAGAGGCGATGGTGTATGGAATCGTTCTGAACACACTTGAGGTCAATTTGCCTTCGGGCTTAGTGATAAAAATGCTTTCGCGCATGATTGATATTATTGAAGAGAGTTCGTTTTTGGGGAATTTGGCAGATTCTTTCAGTAGCGCAGATCACGATCTTCCGCAGTTTGGAGAAAATAAGCCTGCGCAGGTCCTGTTCTCATATCAGGCCGTTCGCATACAGGGGCTAGACGATCTATCTGAGCTTATTAAGGCTTTGGAAGGCCTCCCACCAACAAAGCGAGACCAGTTGCTTGCCATATGCGATTCAGATTTTGACTTTCCTACTTTGTTGGTTAATCGAGCTTGGTTGAAAGATGTTGAGGACGGAACTCTCGATGTTGCTAAAGCTATTCAAGTTTTCGAATCCACCGCGAAAAAGACACGGGAGTGGAAGGTTGAAGAACTCACCAAGGCATGCCTGGTAGCGATGTCTGTTGTCCAAGATGAATATGGGCATTCGGCTGACCGTGCTTTAAAAATACTTGATGAGGCTGATCATGAGTTTCCAGAAGAAGCCAGTTTGGTTAACCAGCGAGCAAAAGTGTTATTTCGAGCAGGGCGAGTAGAAGAAGCCCTATCGTTTGCACATAAAGCACTTGCGCTACCTGCCTTGTCCAACGTTTCATACATTTTCTGCTGCCGTGATGCTGGAATTGCCGCCGCAAATGCAGAAAACTGGCCAGAAGCAGAACGCATGTTTCTTCACGGGTCAGAAAGGGCCAAGCGTTCAGATGGTCAAGTGAGTATGGGTGTCGGATTGATGGGGGACTCTGCCTTTGCCATGTGGAAGCAAAAGAAGTTTGGGAAAAGTCTTTTGCTTTTTGCAGACGTCCTTGATGCACTTAATGCAATTCCTCATTCGAATGATATTCGGAACCATCACCTTCATGCCACAGTCCGCCATTGTGTTACTTGGGTGCAATTCGACGCACGTACTGAGAAGAGGGCTCACGTGGCGGAGCCAGTTCCTGGGATGTGCAGCAATCAGGAACCACATGAAAAAATCACGGATCACCAAATTGTGGAGATTAGTACCATCTGGGCATTACTAGCTCTCACCGAGAACACACTCGATTTAGATTTGGGAATTGGCCCGCGATCTCAAGTATCCGCAGGTGAGAACAAACCTGTTTTGCTGGAAGCATATGAGCGAGCTCTGGCTTTTGATTCGATGTTCAAAAAACGAAATTTTGAGGATTTTGTGGCGCTGTTGATTGCTATGCATGAAGCGATGCATTATTCAAAGATAAACGAAGAAGGTGGCATTGGATGGGATATTAAAGTAATTCCTAGGTTGCCAGATGGTTATTGGGAAACATCAGAGAATAAAGATGCAGTTTGTCTCTATCTTCTATCGGCAAGTGTAATTAGTAGCACTGGTCAGGGATTAAATAATTTACCAATCGCACAGTGGCGCACCGATTTTGAGAAAACAGTTATTCACTTGAGTGAGGTTAACCAGTTACTAAATGTCTTGGAGGGGACGCCTCCAGACGAGTCTCTTTATCAGCAGGCTGCTGCTTCGATTTATGCATTGAACGGTGGAACGGTTGACCCGGAAGAGCTATGGACAATTTCTTTTCGGCTACTAAACACTTTTATGCATCAAAAAAGCTGGGTGGAAGATGCGATGGAGGGTCTGCTAGTTGCTCGCTGGCTGTTTGCTGTAGAAAGTCAAAGGTTTGCTTTTATTGCACCGGCTGTATCATGCCCAGGTATAAAAAATTATTGTTTATCTGAGACCAGTAAAGGACTGCCAAAGGTTGCCTCGATATTGATGGTTTCAGCGCCATGCCTAGATGTGCGCCCCTCTAAAGGCGTAATGGAAATGCTAAAGTCTATAATTTCTAGGGGGTAGCATAAATGACCTTTAAGTCATCAACTATCTATGGTCACTTTTGCACAGGTCGTCAACTTCCAGCCCTCGAATTGGCTGCTGTCCGGCAGGTAGAAGTCGACCAGTTGCAACCCGGAACCCGTCAACTGCACAAGATAAGCGGTTTCGGTAAAGCGTTCGCCGAGCTCGGCGAGGGTGGCAT
>SDWK01000003.1 GCA_004195335.1 Shewanella sp. | reverse complement strand
TTAGGGCTAGGCATTTTACTGGGTGCGGTATTAATCACTGATTTCTCGGTGGTGAGTTCCGGTCAGTATTTGGGTCAGCAGGTTGTAGGGCTCTTCTGGGCTGATGGCAGCGTCAATAGCTGGAACCTCTATCTGTTAGGCTTCCTTGTTTTACTGGGCATGATCACTGCCCTCATCACGGTCAGTGGCGCAGCCAAAGCCTTCGCCGATTGGGCTCGCACTAAGATCAGAAATAAACGCGATGCAAAATTACTGACCATGTTCCTGGGTTGTGTGGTGTTTATCGACGACTATTTCAATAGTCTGGTTGTGGGTAGTGTCGCCAGACCTTTAACGGATAGATATTACATCTCTCGCTGTAAGTTAGCTTATCTTCTTGATTCTACTGCCGCACCTATCTGCGTTATTTCACCGGTTTCTAGCTGGGGAGCCTATATTATCGCACTCATCGGCGGTATCTTAACGGCGCACGGTTTTACCGACTCAGGGCATCTGAGTGTGTTTATCCAGATGATCCCGATGAACTTCTATGCCATCTTCTCCCTTTTATTGCTGCTTTGTGTTGCCTTTATGGGGCTCGATATCGGCCCTATGCGCCAACATGAGCTCAATGCTCAAAAAGGTCATCTTTATGATGAAGCGAAAGGGTTACCACCAGGCGCCAACTCAGATCTAC
Source organism: Shewanella sp. (assembly GCA_004195335.1). GTDB lineage: Bacteria > Pseudomonadota > Gammaproteobacteria > Enterobacterales > Shewanellaceae > Shewanella. The sequence continues at coordinate 3,941 of SDWK01000003.1, read as the reverse complement.
CTGAGGCAGATAATGGAAAAATCTTAGGTCTGTTCCTGCCTATTACCGTATTGGTGTTTGCGACTTTTTACTTTATGGTCAGCAGCGGTGGAGATGTATTGGTGGCTAAGGGGCTAGAGTTTAGCCTCCTGGGTGCATTTGAGAACACCGATGTCGCATCATCACTCTTTTTCGGTGCCGCAATCGGTCTGGCATCAACACTGGTATTAGTGCTCATTCAGGGACTGGATAAGTCACATATCCTTAAGGGAATAGTGGCAGGTGCACGCTCTATGTTACCGGCTATCTATATTCTTCTTTTTGCCTGGACGATTGCAGGGGTGATTGGTCAGCTCGAAACTGGCAAGTATATGGCAAGCTTGGCGACGGGTAATATTCCAATTGCACTGCTGCCTGCAGTGTTATTTGTGCTTGCGGGACTGACGGCTTTCTCGACCGGAACGAGTTGGGGGACATTTGGTATCATGTTGCCGATTGCCGCAGATATGGCGATGGGAACACATACCAGCATGATGTTACCTATGTTGGCCGCGGTACTCGCCGGTGCGGTATTTGGGGATCATTGTTCACCTATCTCTGATACCACTATTCTGTCATCGACAGGGGCAAATTGTCACCATATTGACCATGTGATCACTCAGTTGCCTTATGCCTTGATTGTTGCGGCGATAAGCTTAGCCGGATACACAGTACTGGGTTTCACCGAGTCTTTAACCGCAGGTTTAGTTACCTGTAGTATCTTGTTTGTTATCACGATTATTGTACTTAAGATTAAAGTAAATAAGAGAGCCTGATAATTTAGGGCTATCGGCTTTAAGACTATCGGTTTTAAGATTATCAATTTTAAGATTAACCGTGATAAAAGCCGTTCATAAAGAAAGCCACTCATCAGGAGTGGCTTTCTTGTCTCTGGGGATTGAAACTGCTAAATATTTAGCGGTTCATTCGTTGTTACTTGTCCAGTCCGCGGCGCTTAAGCAGGGCCTCCGTTGTCGGCTCTTGTCCCCTGAAGGCTTTGTAAGCTTCCATTGGGGCGACACTGTTACCGACCTCTCTGATCGTCTTACGGTACTTCATGCCTATTTGACGATTTAATCCGCCTTGGGTTTGAACATATGCGAAGGCATCTGCAGCGAGGATCTCACTCCACATGTAAGCGTAATAGCTCGATGAGTAACCGCCGGGAAACGCGTGAGCAAAATAGGTCGATTTATAGCGAGGTGGAACCGCAGGCAGGTCTACACCATGTTTTTTCAGCGCGGCGGCTTCAAAACTCGCGACATCCTGTAATGGCTCTCCCGCTTTAAGTGAATGCCATTCTAAATCCAACAGGGCGGCCGACATATATTCTAATGTGTCGAAACCTTGATTGAAGCTGCGTGACTTTAACAATTTTTTCAGCAGCTCTTCGGGGATCGGCTCACCTGTTTCATAGTGTTTAGCATAGTTAGCCAGCACCTTCGGGTGGGCGGCCCAATCTTCTTCGAATGTCGATGGAAATTCGACAAAATCTCGGGATACGGCGGTTCCAGATAAGCTGGGATAGGTGACTTTTGAGAACATACCATGGGTGCCATGTCCCATTTCATGGAACATGGTGGTGACCTCATCATAACTGACGAATGTCGACTCTCCCTCGGGGGCCTTTTTTATGTTCATCACATTGACGACAACAGGTTTATTGTTTAATAAGCCAGATTGAGAGACAAAAGAGCTCATCCAGGCACCACCACGTTTTCCTTCCCTTGCGAAGTAATCGGCGTAGAAGATGGCCATGCTGCTGCCATCGTTATCAAACATCTCGTAGGCTTTCACATCCGGATGGTAAACTGGTAGATCCGGACGAGGCTTGAATGTGACGCCATAGAGTTCCTCTAGGGTGAAGAAGACACCATCTTTGAGCACGCGACTAAATTCGAAATAGGGTTTTATCGAGTCTCCGTCAAGATCAAATTTCTCTTTACGCACCAGTTCGGCGTAATAGGCCCAATCCCACGGTGCTAATTCAAACTCGCCACCGGTTTTGGTTATCATAGCCTGAATATCGTCGGCTTCTTTCTGGGTATTAGCGATGACCGCCGGAACCATAGAGCCGAACATCTTATAAACGGCTTCAGGGGTCTTAGCCATCTGAGGCGTCAAACGATAGTCTGCCCAGCTTTCATAGCCAAGTAACTCGGCTCGCTCTGAGCGTAGCTGTGCCAATCTGGCTACTAAACTGGCGGTCTCATTTTCACCACTGAGGCCACGGTTCGATGACAGCTCCCATACCTTTTGGCGGATCTCGCGGTTATCGAGTTGAGACAGTACAGGCTGGCGCGTGGTGTTGGTGAGGTTGAGCTGGTATTTGTTGCTGTGACCATTTGCATCGGCATCAGCCTTGGCTGCTCTTATTGCACTTTCAGACAGACCGGCGAGCTGCTGCTTATCACTGACAACCAGGGCTATCTCTTTTGTCATACGCATCAGGCGTTGTGCAAACTCATTGGTCAGTGTCGATTGTTCCTCATTGAGGACGCGGATCTGTTGTTTTTGACTATCGGTGAGTTTGGCTCCTGCCATCACGAATCTTTGGTGATACTTCTCTATCAGCCTGACAGCTTCAGGCGTCAGGTCGAGGTCGTTGCGTGATAAGTATAGGCTTTCAATTCGTTCAAACAGTTTGGTATTCAGATTGATGTTGTCAGAATGAGCCGCCATCTTGGGAGCCATCTCACCTTGAATGGCTCTGAGAGTCGGATTGCTGTTCGAGCCCGCTAAATTATAGAACACTTTCGACGCACGATTTAACAGTTCACCACTCTTTTCTAATGCAACTATGGTGTTGGCAAACGTCGCCGATTCCGGGTTGTTGGCAATCACAAGGACTTGTTGGTAATGCTCCTTCATTCCCTGTTCTAATGCTGGTTGAAAATGTTCATCTTTAATCTGGCTGAAGTCAGGCGCTTGATATTGAAGAGTACTGGCTTGAAATAATGGGTTCTCAGTTTGCAGGTTCTTAGCTTGTAAGAGCTGAGTTTGCGATTTTGAAGCCGGGTCTTGTTGAGTCGTTGCGGTGCCAGAACAGGCGCTCAAAGCCAATGTTGCGGTAATCGTAACCGCGAGTAGTGTTTTTTGCATGAATTGATTATTTCCTTTTAGTTTTGCCATCAATCTAGCAATTGTTTCTTAAACGCATCTGAAACAGTAGTAATGTTGTTTTTATGTGTGATTTATGTCCCAAAACGGTAGGTAAGTTCGGGGTGTACAGTCATCAAATGAGGAGGTGATGAGTGTATACTTTTCAATATCGAGCTTGCTGCCATGCACTCGGTGACCGGATTCAGCGTGATCTTGCGAGGGTATAAGTGTTAAGATATGGCAGAATTTAAGTATGAGGGATATCGGTTTGGCGCAACTTTATTTTTATTATTCGGCGATGAATGCCGGTAAATCAACGTCTTTATTACAGTCTTCTTATAACTACCGCGAACGCGGAATGAATACCTTAGTGATGACGGCATCTATCGATGATAGATATGGAGTGGGTAAAGTCGCGTCAAGGATCGGGATAGAGACCGAGGCTCAGGTGTTTGGTAGTGGTGATAACCTGGCGACTATGATTGAAGACGTTCATAAAGAACAGCGGATGCATTGTATCTTGATTGATGAGTCGCAGTTCTTAAGCAAAGAACAGGTAAAACAGTTGACTCACGTCGTCGATAACTTAGATATTCCCGTCCTGTGTTATGGCCTTAAAACCGACTTTCAAGGCGAGCTTTTCACCGGAAGTCAATATCTGGTCGCATGGGCGGATAAGTTAGTCGAACTTAAGACTATCTGTCATTGTGGCCGCAAGGCCAATATGGTGGTGCGCCTCGATGGAGAAGGTAAGCCCATGCGGGAAGGCGAGCAGGTCGAGAAGGGCCAGATACTGGCGCGACTCGACGGCGAGCGCCTGC
>SDWK01000134.1 GCA_004195335.1 Shewanella sp. | reverse complement strand
AGATGTGTATAAGAGACAGCCACAAAGATTTTCATTTATATCAATAATGATTAATTTTCTTACCCATCAATTGATTAGCTCAAAACTAGACTTTATCCAGAGCCACAACTATTCTCATATTAGTCAATCAGAGGATCGGTTCTATAGATGCGATTTCTATATTTAGTGCTTATATTGTTGGCGACGACTCGAATATTTGCGGTGATTGCCAAACGCCTAAAATTACCGCCCATTGTCGGTGAATTGATATCGGGGATTGCGCTTGGTTTTTTTCTTCACCGTTTTCAAGACGTGTTTCCACTACTGTGGGAAGTGACCCAAGGTGAAGCGTTTGAGGCGCTTGCCGATCTCGGCATGTTTTTCCTTATGCTATTAGCCGGTGTACGCATGAGCCCGCTGGACTTTAAGAAGACATCGAGTTCAGCGCCGGCTGTGGCGGTTGGCGGTATGTTGGTGCCAATCATCTCCGGCACACTCATCGGGCTGATGCTATTCCCCGAATCCCCCTTCAAGATGGTTCAGAGTTGGTTCTTAGGCACGGCCTTAGCGGTTACCGCTGTGCCAGTGACCATTCGAATGCTGATGGAGTTTGACAAATTAGACACGGCTGAGGGAAAAACCATTGTCGCCGCCGCACTTTGGGATGATCTGTTAAGCTTGTTTATTCTGGCTATCTTGTTAGCCACCATTAAAAATGGCGGCGCTTTGTCTTTTTCTCCGGATTTATGGCTACCACTGTTAGCCAAAGTTGTCCTCTTCTTCGCTATTACCATACCCGTCGGTTATTACCTGTTTCCGCTTATTGGTAGTCGCCTTAAGTTCACTAAAATTCCCGATGTCGATTTTAGTATGCTGTTGATCGCTGCGCTGGGATATGCGGTGCTCGCAGAAATACTGGGGCTGCATTTTATTATCGGTGCTTTTGTCGCTGGTATGTTTTTCCACCCCGCGGCGGTAGATAAAGAGGTTTATGACCGCGTAGAGGAGCAAACTTCCGGTATCACTACTGGTTTCCTCGCGCCCATTTTTTTCGTGTCGATCGGATTTCATCTGGACTTAACTGCGCTCGCATCCATCCCCGGATTCGTCGCCCTGCTCATCGCCGTCGCAGTGCTAAGTAAACTAATCGGAGCCGGACTATGTGCACGGGCCACCGGTCATGATACTCAAGAGTCACTGCGTATCGGAGTGGCCATGAGTGGCCGCGGTGCAGTCGAGATCGTATTGGCCGGCGTCGCTTTACGAGCCGGACTCTTCAACCATCCAGACCCTACACCATCAATCATCACCGGACTATTTTCCGCTATCGTCATCATGGCAATAGTGACCAGTATCATTACCCCGCTGTTATTAGCCTTTCTGATCCGCCGGCAGGAGAGGACTAAACCATAGTCATAAGTGGTTGTGATTTTTCGCAACGGTATTGAATAAGGTTTTTGTCACTTTGGGCGTGACTGAGGATCATTACCTTCGGTGAATGCTATCGATGAGTTCTAGCAAATAGGCGAGTAAACAGAATATTGTTGAAAAGATAGTGCTTTGCTCACACTTAGTTAAAAGAAGGGGACCCCTTATCCGCTACCGGGTTCCTGACTTACCTTGTTCAGCAGTTGCTTCATTTCATCACTTTCCCAGTCGTATTCCCCCACGACTCTGGCGGCGATATATCCCTTCTGATCTATGATGTAGCTGATAGGGACCGCAAATACGCCCCAGTCATCACTGGCAGTTTTATCTTCATCGGCCAACATAGGCAAGTTGATGCCGGAAGTCTGCTGAAACGCTCTAATGTCATGCAGTGACTCCCCTACAGCAACAGCCACGATCTGAAGTCCATCTCCCTTGAACTCCTTGTGCAGACCGGATAAAGATGGCATCTCCTTAATACAGGGTCCACACCAGCTGGACCAAAAGTTAACGATACGCACCTCCCCCTCATGACTATTCAGAGAGTAAGTTTCTCCCTGAAGATCATTGAGATGCAGCTTCGGCGCCATCTGCCGGGACTTAGGCTCATAGAGCTTGATCTTTTTTGCCGATGCCACCGCAGGGTTGGCGTGACCTAGAGACATCATCATAAAGGCTGCGGAAGCGATAAATGGCCTGTTTTTGATAAACTTCTTAATACCTTGTCTCATCAACACACCCTATTCAGCTACCGTCGACATAGTAAAAACTCTTAAAAAGCACACTGCCTTATACCATTTCATACAAGACTTATTATGCAACATCAAGAGCTTCAAATTGACCTTACCCAAATCTTAACCGTCGGCGCCATGAAGCGATTCCCACTCGTTAATGGCCTCGTCAACCATAGCTGGAGACCAAATGACCTTACCATCGATCAATAGCTCATCAACTAAAATAACTCTCAGTTTTTCATTAACATTGCCTTTCACTGTAGCCAGTTGCAGGGCATAACGTGCGGCTGTAATGCGAGGGACATTAGATAAGAAGTAATAACTTCCATCCTGCTGCTGCAGTACAAATGCCGATTCTAATTGAAGGTGGGGATCTAATTTACTGATTGGACAGGTATGTCCTGAATGTGCGCAAGTATGGCCATTTATTTTCCCTTTGACAGTGTCCATCTTGGCCGAAACAACTGCCGAAGCCGACGCCAATGCTATGGCTAACAAGCCAGTCATAAGCCCTTTAGTAATAGTGAACATAATATTTACCTCTGATTTGAGGAGCCTGACTAAATAGGCAACTTAAACAGGCTCCATACTTAAATGTAGCAGAGTAAATGATAATCATCCACATTTAGGACTGAGACCATCCTCCTCTAAACAGATGCATTAGAGATAGAATTATTAGCATTTTATTGATTACCAATTCTATTTGTAAATAATGCTGAGCAACTCAATGAGATATTACTTCGCCGGAGCCTTTGAGACTCTTTTCTATGGTTCGGCAAGAGGAGCCAAGCCCTTTAATTACAGGCTGCGAATTGCAGCATCAACAATTGATTTCCACCCACACACTAAATGTTCCAAACTGCAAATAAATCAGTATAGATACAACTAATTGCCAAAAACTAAGTTATGCTAAACCAGCCTTAGCACAAGGGAGATAGAATGACCGAGCAGATTGTTCGACTCAAAGGGATCAGTAAAGCGTTTATCGATGGCGGACAACGCCACCGGGTACTCGATAACCTCGACCTGACGCTGACTAAGGGCGATACCATAGCCCTCACCGGTGCCAGTGGTAGCGGTAAAAGCACCCTATTGAACCTGATCGCAGGTTTCGAATATCCCAACTCAGGTGAACTGATTTTACTCGGTGACAATACGGCGACATGGAAAGACCATAACTGGAGCCAATTTCGCCATCAACAACTGGGGGTCGTGTTCCAACAATTTAACTTGCTGACACCGCTTAACGTCAGAGATAACATCGCCTTCCCCTTAAGAATGAACCGCAAACCCTGGAGCCTTTGGTGCGATAACCTCGTCGACTGTTTGGGGTTAACCCCCCTACTTAATCGCCACGTCGATGCCCTCTCCGGTGGTCAACAGCAACGCGTTGCCATCGCCAGAGCGTTGGCCCACCAGCCTGCACTACTGCTTGCCGATGAACCCACCGGCAACCTGGACCAGAGCGCCAGCTTAGAGGTGATGTCACTGCTAAAAACCTTGGCCGCCGAACATCAAACGACAGTGCTGATGGTCACTCACTCTCTCGAGTGCGCCAGTTTCATGCAGAGACGCTGGCATCTGGAGCTGGGACGTATCCATGAATAGGCAACTGCTATTGAGTTGCAGGCTATGTTTATCCATCTTCAGTGCTCACTATCGCCAATCCCCACTGCAAGCAGGCGCGATCTTAATTGGCATCATTCTCGCGGTCACGCTGCTCACCGGGGTTCGAGCCACCAACGAAAGTGCAATCGCCAGTTATAGCGATGTCACAGAGCTCCTGAGTCAGCAAGCCCGTTACTCTATCGTCCCAATCGTTGGCAGTAAACAGCTCGACGAGTCGCTCTATTTTGATCTTAGAACTCAGGGCGTCAGTAACGCGCTTGCCGTAGTTCAGGGGATATTGACCGATCAGAACAATCGCCGCTGGCAAGTTCAAGGTAGCGATCTTATTGCGGCGCTGACCGCGCTATCAACGAATATTAAGAGCAATAATAGTACAACCAAACCTATTCAATCGAATCATACCGAAGCAGGCCTTCAGCCGACTCTGCTGAAAAACGACATCCCACTTGCGGCACTGATAAGTGGCGACCCCATGGTGCTGATGAGTCAAAGTCAGGCTAAGCAGTTCACCGAAGGTAATCCTTTTACTCTAAATGGCGTGCAGCTTGAGGTGATAGCCGTCGATGATGCAATGAACCTGGGCAACCGCCTGCTCATGGATATCTCTCTGGCGCAGACGCTATTGGGCCGCCATGGGAAGCTGAGTTACATTGCACTTTTTGGCGATATCACTAAGCAGAGGGCGCAGATAGAAGCACTCATTGAAGGCAGAGGCGAACTAAACGAGCGCGATGGAGGAGAGAGCATGACGGCCCTGACCGACAGCTTTCATCTTAATCTCAGTGCCATGAGCCTGCTGGCCTTTGTGGTCGGTCTGTTTATCGCCTATAACGGTGTCCGTTACAGCCTGTTAAAAAGACAGCGATTGCTCACTCAATTACAACAACAGGGCATAGCCAAGCTCCCTCTGATGCTGGCACTTTGTTTCGAGCTGTTATTATTGGTGATAGCAGGTTCGGTATTGGGGTTTATCTTAGGGCTACAACTAAGCCACTGGTTACAACCTATGGTATCGGTCACCTTGGAGCAGCTATATGGTGCCAACATCTTACCGGGTAGATGGCAGTGGAGCTGGCTGCTGCAAGCTATGGGGCTGACCTTTATCGCCGCCCTGCTAGCCTGTGCTTCATTGCTTAACGATCTCATCAGACAACCTTTAGGACGTAACAGCAACGCGTTAAGCCAGGTCAGAAGCGCCGAAAAGACGCAGAAAATTCAAATCATCACCGCATTGATCTTGGCCGGGATCGCCGCGGTACTGATGCCACTTAGCCAAGATTATCGGGTGACCATGGCACTACTAGGTCTGGTGGTTGTCGCTATCCCTCTGGCTCTGCCGTGGTGCCTGGCACGGCTGGTCAGCTTGCTTAATCTGGTCGCTCCCAAGGGGCTTATCGGCTATCAGATTGCCGAGACAAAAGAGTTACTCCCACCACTATCCCTCGCCATGATGGCCATGTTGCTGGCCTTAACGGCCAATATATCGATGAACACCTTAGTCGGCAGTTTCGAGCTCACCCTCAGAAATTGGCTGGATGCGAGACTCCATGCCGAACTTTACCTCAGGCCGGGCGATACACAGATGCAAGAGGTGGTCAGTGACCTCGAAAATGATCCTAAGGTAGATTCAGTCTATAAACAGTGGAATTTACTGAGTAAGGTCTCAAACCAGCCTAGCTTTCTGCTGACTCGGGACCCGGTATCGATTAAACGCACCACAGTGCTAAAAAGTGCCATAGATGATCTGTGGCCGGATTTTTTTGCCGGTAAACACCTGCTGATGAGCGAGCCTTTAGCACTCAAACTTGGAGTGGATTTGGGAGACAGGGTCACAATCGCGGCACTGGATGATGCGAGCTTTACTCTAGGTGGGATCTATTTCGATTACGGCAATCCCTATGGCGAGATAATCTTAGCGCCTGTGATATGGCAACAATCAGCTTTCAGCGACACGCCAACCAGCCTGGGATTGGCCACCAGTGAAGATATCGAGGCGCTGAAACTCGAGCTACAGCAGAAGTTCTCCCTCAGTGATAACCAGATTTACAGTCAGGAGAGAATAAAGCAGCAGGCGATCGCCATGTTTAAGCGCACTTTCTCCATCACTCAGGTGCTCAATAGTCTTACTCTACTTGTCGCCGCCGTTGGCCTATTCAGTGCTTGCTTTTTACTTACTCAGGCACGCATGGCTCCGATGGCAAGACTCTACTGCCTAGGTGTGTCCAGGCGCCAATTAGGTCTTATGGTCTTTAGTCAGATGTGGCTCATCGTCCTGTTAACTTGTCTGGTCGCCCTACCAACGGGCGCGATACTCGGTTACCTGCTTATTCATAAGATCACCCTGCAGGCATTTGGTTGGACTATCCATATGGTGTGGGATTGGCCTGCCTATGGCCAAGTGGTATTGCTGGCGCTATTGGCAACGACCATCGCCATTGCTCTCCCCCTCTTTAAATTGATCCGTAAACCTCTGATCTCGAGTCTACAGAGTGACCTATTATGATATCTCTACCTACGCGACCTTTATCCACCACCTCAGCTATCTTAAGCTTAGTTATCTTCACCTCCTCACTCTTGCTGACGGCATGCTCAGAGCCGAAATCATCAAACAGCGAAGGGATAGATACCCAATCGATGGGAAGTCTGCTAAGCAATAAGAGTGAAGGTTTTACGCCTGTGTTATCGGGCAGGAGCATCACTTTCCCCGCCGATCATCAGGCCCACGAAGGGTTTCGGCAGGAGTGGTGGTACCTGACCGCAAACCTGAAGACTGAGCAAGGGAAGCAACTTGGGCTGCAATGGACCCAATTTAGAATAGCGTTGAGTCCTCCCAAAAGTGGATCGAAATCTAATGATGAAAACAGAGGCTGGGCGACAGATCAGCTCTATATGGCTCACAGTGCCATCACCACAGAAACCAGCCATCTCGCCAGCGAGCGCTGGTCCAGAGCACATCCGCAACTTGCCGGGGTGGACACTTATCCCTTTACGGTTAAGCTTGATAATTGGCGGTGGCAGTCTCAGGGAGCAGATCTCTTCCCTGCCAGCCTAACAGTGAGCGATGACAACTTCGCTTACCAACTCACACTTTCCAGCCACTCGCCCTATCAACTACAAGGCGAGAAAGGGTTTAGCATCAAGAGCGCCGATGCCTCGGTGGCGTCTTACTACTACAGCCAGCCGTTTATTGAGGTTGAAGGTTGGGTCACTCCCAAGAAGGATAGTGAGGCTGAAGGAGTGACTAAGAGACAAAAGGTCAGTGGCAAGGCGTGGTTAGACAGGGAGTGGAGTTCGCAGTTTCTCAATCGTTCTCAACAAGGTTGGGATTGGTTCTCCCTCAGGCTGGATGATGGCTCGGCGTTAATGTTATTCCAACTCAGAGGTGAGCAAAACTTTTACAGTGCCAGACGTATGTACTCCGACGGTAGTGGTCATAATATTAAGTCAGGGATGATACAGATGACCGCCCTCGACTGGCACCAAATAGGCGATAATCGTTATCCTGTTAGCTGGAAGATAACGATCCCATCCGAGCAGATTGAGATCACGACCTACTCGTTAAATCCCAATGCGAATATGCCCCTCAGCGTCAGTTATTGGGAGGGACCCATCCACTTCACAGGCAGTCACGGTGGCGAAGGTTACATGGAGCTCACAGGCTATTAATCCCATTATCAATTGAAGTCTGATTGAAGCTGACAACAGCTTCATCTTTTCCAGAGGTATATCGCAATAGTGGTAGCAAGACCCACCACTTAGTGATAATAATTATCAATACAGTTTATTCTTTCATGCCAACGAGTTAATAGTCGACCTAGGTTATATATCCCAGCCTAAATAAGGCCTTCCTGAAACAAATATCGATTATTAAATCTGCGACATCGGTCACACATAAAAAGATGATCTCGATCTACTAATACTCCTAATACCTCTTGTTAGGTATACCCACATTTTCTATCAGGTCTAGACTCGATACTAACTTTGGCAGGTAGCTCTCCTAAAGCTTTTCCCCAACATAGCGCTACCTGCCACTTCTTCGATTAAGGTAAAGCAAGAGATGAGTCAGGAATACCATATCACCAGCTTAGTCGTACACGCAGCACCGAAAGCGGTTTCTCAGGTTGAAACCAATATTCGAGCGCTTACTGGTGCCGATATCCACGCCGTTACCGATGAAGGCAAGCTTGTCGTCACCCTCGAAGGTGAAAAGCAAGCCACTATACTGGATAACGTCGAAGCCATTAATGCCCTCGAAGGGGTATTAAATACGAGTCTGATTTACCATCAAGTCGATCCAATAGAAGAAAGTTGAAATACGTACCTAGCACCTAAAATAAGATCAATTTATCAATACTTTGCAACAACATAATAAAGAGTGAGGAACACCATGAGCATTAGCCGTCGCGAGTTTCTGAAAGCCAACGCTGCAGTTGCCGCTGCAACCGCTGTTGGTGTCACTCTGCCAGTGAAGATAGTCGAAGCCGCTGAGCAGAAAGACAACATCAAGTGGGATAAAGCACCTTGCCGTTTTTGTGGCGTAGGATGTAGCGTTCTGGTTGGTACCAATAATGGCAAAGTCGTTGCCACTAAAGGTGACCCAGAAAGCCCTGTCAATAAAGGCCTGAACTGTATTAAAGGCTACTTCCTGTCGAAAATCATGTACGGAAAGGATCGTCTAACCACGCCGCTTCTACGCATGACAGATGGTAAGTACGATAAAGAAGGTGAGTTTACCCCAGTCAGTTGGGATACCGCGTTCGATACTATGGCCGAGAAGTGGAAACACACACTAAAGACCAAAGGACCGACCGCTGTCGGTATGTTTGGCTCGGGACAGTGGACAATATGGGAAGGCTACGCGGCCTCTAAACTGCACAAGGCAGGCTTCCTCACTAACAACTTAGATCCAAATGCCCGTCACTGTATGGCATCTGCCGTGGGTGGCTTCATGCGTACCTTCGGTATCGATGAGCCAATGGGTTGTTACGATGACTTAGAAGCGGCTGACCATTTCGTCCTTTGGGGCGCTAACATGGCAGAGATGCACCCAATCCTATGGGCACGTCTATCTGATCGCCGTTTAAGCAGCCCGGATAGCCGTGTTCATGTGCTTTCGACATTTGAAAACCGCAGCTTTGACTTAGCTGATAACCCAATGGTTTTCCGCCCACAGACCGATCTGGTGCTCCTTAACTACATTGCTAACTACATCATTCAAAACGATGCAGTTAACAAAGATTTCGTTAATAAGCACACTAAGTTTGCCCTCGGTACAACCGACATCGGTTACGGTCTACGTCCAGAGCATCCATTAGAGCAAAAAGCGAAGAACTCGGGTAAAGGTTCATCTACGCCTATCAGCTTCGATGAATACGCTAAGTTCGTTAGCACTTATACCCTCGAATACGCTGCTGAGATGAGTGGTGTCGAGCCTGAAAAACTTGAGTTGATGGCAAAGGCCTATGCCGATCCTTCGATCAAGGTAATGAGCTTATGGACCATGGGTATTAACCAGCACACTCGTGGTGTCTGGGCCAACAACATGCTCTATAACATCCACTTGCTGACAGGTAAGATTGCCACTCCAGGTAACAGCCCGTTCTCATTGACGGGTCAACCATCGGCTTGTGGTACCGCACGTGAAGTAGGTACTTTCTCTCATCGCCTACCTGCCGATATGGTCGTAAAGAATCCTAAGCACAGAGCCATTACTGAAAAGCTGTGGCAACTCCCTGAAGGGACGATTCCACCAAAGCCTGGCTATCATGCCGTCCTGCAGAGCCGTATGCTTAAAGATGGCAAGCTAAACTGTTACTGGACCATGTGTACTAACAACGTCCAAGCGGGTGCCAACATTAACGAAGAGATTTTACCTGGATTCCGTAATCCAGAAAACTTCATCGTGGTGTCTGACCCTTATCCCACCGTTTCTGCGATGGCAGCCGACCTTATTCTTCCTACTGCAATGTGGGTTGAAAAAGAGGGAGCTTACGGTAACGCCGAGCGTCGTACGCACATGTGGCATCAACAGGTTAAAGCACCTGAGGGCGCGACATCTGATCTATGGCAATTAGTCGAGTTCTCTAAGCGCTTCAAAGTCTCCGAAGTCTGGCCTGCCGAGCTGATTGCTAAGAAGCCAGAGTACGCCGATAAGACACTTTACGATGTGCTATTTGCTAACGGCGTGGTCGATAAGTTCCCGACGTCTGACTGTAAAGCCGATCTTAATGATGAGTCTGAAGCCTTTGGTTTCTACCTGCAAAAAGGTCTGTTCGAAGAATACGCTCAGTTTGGTCGTGGACACGCTCACGATCTGGCTGACTTCGATCGTTATCATGAGACTCGTGGCCTTCGCTGGCCAGTTGTCGATGGTAAAGAAACCCTACGTCGCTTCTCGAAGGGTGATCCCTATCTGAAGGCGGGTGAAGAGTTTAACTTCTATGGTAAGCCTGATGGTAAAGCGGTTATCTTCGCATTGCCATATGAGCCTGCGGCCGAAGAGCCAAACGAAGAGTATGATATTTGGTTATCAACGGGTCGTGTACTCGAGCACTGGCATACAGGTTCGATGACCGCGCGTGTACCTGAGCTCTATCGCGCCTACCCAGATGCACAAATTTTCCTTCATCCTGAAGATGCCAAGGCCCGTGGCCTTAAGCGTGGGGATGAAGTCATTGTCGCCTCACCTCGCGGTGAAGTGAAGACTCGTGTTGAAACCAAAGGCCGGAACAAGCCGCCAAGAGGCGTGGCATTTATGCCATTCTTCGACGCACGCCAACTGGTCAACAAGTTGTTACTGGACGCCACCGATCCTCTCTCGAAAGAGACTGATTTCAAGAAGTGCCCAGTCAAAGTAATGAAGGCTTAACTCTTTTAACTGAAAGATTATTAAGCAAAATTGCTTGAGCTAAGACATTGATAAGAAGGTTGTAAAAGGTCATGAGTAAGGTGAAACACACTAAATCAAATCCACGGGACGTTAATCGTCGCCAGTTTTTAGCCTCCACGGCTAAGGCGGGTTGTGTGATGGGTTTAGTGGGGCTGGGGATCACAGCAACGGCGACACAATCGCGACAGCTGGATCCTTTAGCAATCCGACCTCCTGGCGCCTTAGGCGAGGATGATTTTCTCTCGGCTTGTGTTCGTTGTGGTTTATGTGTCGAGGCTTGTCCCTACGACACCCTTAAACTGGCGCGCTGGTTCGATGGCGCAGCAACGGGCACACCCTATTTTACGGCGCGTAGCATCCCTTGTGAGATGTGCGAAGACATTCCCTGTGTGAAGGTGTGCCCATCGGGTTCACTCGATCATGGTCTCGAGAAGATTGAAGAGGCCAAAATGGGTATCGCCGTATTAATCGATGAGAAAAACTGCCTTAACTTCAAGGGGCTTAGATGCGACGTCTGTTACCGGGTTTGTCCGTTAATCGATGATGCTATCACCCTGAAGCGGCAACACAACCAACGCAGTGACCATCACGCCATGTTCCTGCCTACAGTCAACAGCGACAGCTGTACCGGCTGTGGTAAATGTGAACATGTGTGTGTACTCGAAGAATCTGCGATCAGGGTATTGCCGGCACATATTGCCCTAGGAAAAACGGCTAAACACGATACTTATATCAACACAGAAGAGACCACACTCGAGATGTTAAACAAGGGCCTTTCACTATGACCAGAAGCACAGTGAAAAAAGAGGCTATAACCGATGCAATGAACGACTCCTCGAAAGCAGGATTCGCTCAGGCGGCAATTGATGAACTGGGATGGTGGCGCGCTCACAAATTTCTGTTTCTCAGACGTGCCAGCCAGCTGAGTGTATTAACCTTGTTTGCCATTGGCCCCTGGTTTGGCTTATGGATCCTCAAAGGAAACCTCTCATCCAGCGAGTTGCTCGGTACAGTGCCATTGTCTGATCCACTTGTGACACTGCAAGTCTTGATGACGGGCCATATTCCCGAGTTAGTCCTGCTTTTAGGTGCCCTCATTATCACGGTATTTTACGTGATAGCGGGTGGCCGGGTGTTCTGTAGCTGGGTCTGCCCTGTCAATCTGGTTACCGACAGCGCGAGTTGGTTAAGACGTAAACTGAAGTTGCCTCGTTTAGGCGAGATGCCAAGAAATTTGCGTTACTACCTACTAGGTCTGGTTATTGTGTTACCTCTGCTAACAGGCATCACCGTTTGGGAATGGGTCAATCCTGTTCCGATACTCTACCGCGCCGTGTTATTCGGTGCCGGTAGCGGACTGTGGATCTTGTTGGCCATCTTCCTGCTCGACCTGTTTATCAGCGAGCGGGGATGGTGTGGGCATCTTTGCCCTACTGGCGCTATGTTTGCCCTATTTGGCAAGTTGAGCCCGGTAAAAGTATCGGCCGTTAACGCCAAGGACTGTGATAACTGTATGGATTGTTTCGATGTTTGCCCCGAGAGCCAGGTACTAAAACCTGCGCTTAAAGGAAAACAGATGATGATAACCGACAGTGATTGCACTCAATGTGGCCGCTGTATCGATGTCTGCGCCCAACGCGTTTTCCAGTATCAAAATCGAATTGCCCTAAAGGCGGAGAACAACCAATGAAGAAAGTACTCACTATAGCCGCGCTCGTCATGGCGCTTAGTGCCTGCTCTGGTCAGCAAGCAAACACTCAAGCGGATCCAGTAAATGTCAGCTCACTTGGCAAGTCTGAGATCACCGATGTTCGTGTAGCCGATGCAATGCCTACGTATCCAAAGCGTGGCGCATCGATTGAGCGTGGCTTTGTCCACCAGCCACCTTTGATCCCACATAAGGCCGGATACGCCATTACAGCCAAGAAAAATAAGTGTTTAAGCTGCCACTTCCCGGCCAAGATGAAAGCGACCCCTATCGATAAGTCGCACGTATTGGCGACAGGTAAGCTAAATAACATCTATTACAACTGCTCTCAGTGTCACGTACCACAAGCTGAAAACAAGCAGCAACTGGTCGAGAATGACTTCTCAAATCAGTAAATTCTGAGTTGCGAGTCAAAAGTTGTAAGCTGTAATAGAGAGCAGTAAAAATAAAACCACCTCAACCGAGGTGGTTTTTTATATGTTATTCAATCAGATCAGACACTACACGGTTTCTTCCCTGCTCTTTCGCCTTATACAGGCAGCGTTCGGCCGAGCGGTAAAGTGCCTGCATCAAGCTGCCGGACTCGGACCACTGCGCAATACCAATACTCACCGTCGTCGATCCTCAGATCATAGTTTAAGCACTTCCATTCACCCTTTACATTATCCATAGCATTGTCTGGAACAGACAGCAGAATGGACAGAGCTAAGGTATACAAGTTAACAAATTAATTTTCATCACCTAGAATTAGATAAAGTAATAATTAGTTTGGTCGAATAACTTATGAGTCTTGGCCATCTTTGGCGAGCAGTTGCTTTCTTGTTGTCTCTATCTCTATCACCGGGTATTACGGCTGAAACGATTAAGATAGCGGCCGAAGACGACTGGATTCCCTACGCCAGAGCCGACGGCACTGGACTTGCCAATGAAATTATCAAGGCCGCATTCGAGGCTGTGGGAATCAATGTTGAATATAAGGTCGTGCCTTATGCCAGAGCATTAATACCAATCAGTATAAAGATGTGATCGCTCAGCGAGAATTTAGCGCTTCGGAGGCAAGCCAACGAGTGAAGAACATAGTTGTTCTACGTTCAAGCTCGTTAACACAGCATCGGATGCGCTAAAACTCGCCTGTTAGGCGTGTTTTGGGCTGCCTACTTCTGCGTTGAATGGCCTCACAAGGGAACAACCATTCCATCATCCATTCGCCTTGAATTAGTTGCCAAAAAACACGCTGAGTAGATCACTT
>SDWK01000735.1 GCA_004195335.1 Shewanella sp. | reverse complement strand
AATGGCTTTACAAGGGAACAACCATTCCATCATCCATTCGCCTTGAATTAGTTGCCAAAAAACACGCTGAGTAGATCACTTTCTTATACTGATTGGTATTCTGTATTTGTGGAGGGATTTATACCAATGGATACTAGACATAAAAAAACCGGTGGGAGAGTCTCCACACCGGTTTTTTTAAACTGAAACTGGGCTAGAAGTTACACGTATCGCAGTAGAGATACATGCCATTAGGATCATCGAATGAACTAAATTCTTCAATGACACCAGACCACTTAGAAAGTACCTGCTCAAGCACTGTGCTGCTCGTCGATTGTGGCAGATACACGGCTGCCGATGCAAACATCTCCTGAATGAAGCGTTCCTGTGGACTCAACTCCTGTTCGATGATCTGACTGTCGAACTCTTCAAGGTCCGCCATCTTAGCGGCTTTCGCGACGGCACTGTCTAAATCACCAAGTTCATCGACTAAGCCCAGCTCGACGGCTTTCTTACCCGACCACACGCGCCCCTGAGCGATAGTGTCGACATCCTCTAGGCTCATGTCACGTTCTGTGGCAACGAGCGAGATGAAATCTTGATAGCCACGTTCTATATGACGTTGAATAACTGATTTTATCTCGGGAGTGAGGCCTTTTGTAACTGATATCCCTGCCCAATCTGAGGTGGCAACACCATCGGTATGTATGCCTATGCTGGATAACGAGTCTTCAAAGGTTGTCACCATGCCGAAGATACCAATTGAGCCGGTAAGCGTGGTCGGCGTTGCATAGATGTAATCAGCACTGGCCGAAATCCAATAACCGCCGGAGGCCGCATAGCTCCCCATACTGACTACAACGGGCTTGCCTGCAGTTTTAAGGGCCAACACTTCTTGTCTTATCTGTTCTGAAGCAAATGCGCTTCCGCCTGGGCTATCAACCCTTAATACAACGGCTTTAACCTGATCATCGAAACGCGCCTTACGTAATAGCTTTGATGTGCTTTCGCCACCAATCTGACCGGCAGGTTGATTGCCATTAAGTATAGTTCCCTTGGCGACAATAATACCCACAGTGTCGTCGATTAAGAGGGAAGGGTGAGTGGCAATCAAAGACTGGTAATCAAAAAAGTCGACCTGCTTGAAACTGTTCCCTTCAGTGGCTTTACCCACAGTGTCGATCATCTTGAGTCTAAATGACTCGGCCGAGGCCAGTTCATCTACCCAGTTCATATTCAGCGCCATCTCGGCAGACTTGCCGTTGGCTCTCTCTAATTCTATAAGGTACTGTTCGGCACTGAGAACCAGTTTATCGGCTGAAATATTACGGTTCTGAGCGACCTGAGTCTCATAATTGGCCCAGATATCGTTAAGCAGTTCCGTATTAGCCTCCTTGGCCGCGGGAGACATATCGTCACGGATATAGGGCTCTACTGCAGATTTAAAGGTACCGACACGGAAAATATGTGCCTTAATTTTTAGTTTGTCTAACGCCGACTTATAGTATTGGCGATAGCGACTCAATCCTTCAAGCTCAACACTGCCTTGAGGGTTTAGGTAAATCGTGTCGGCAAAGCTGGCAAGGAAATATTGGTTTTGACCGTACCAATTCGCCTTGGCTATGATAGGTTTTCCCGACTCTTTGAAGCGAGTTAGCGCGTCGCCAATCGATTGGAGTTTACTAATCCCGGTCCATTTCAGGTGACCAATATCCAGTACTATCGATGAGATCCGTGTGTCCATGGCCGCGTTATCGATGACATTGAGGACATCAGCAAGTAACAGTTCACCACTGGCATCGTGGCTATTGCTATTTTTCATGGCCGCTTCGATGGGATCCACTTGCCTTTTTTGTTCAACGACAGAGCCTGATAGGTTCAATACCAACGCCGAACCGGATTCAAGTTTTACATCGTCTTCAACAGTCATCGCTACTACGATTGCTGCAAGGATACCAAAGAAAAAAAGATTAAGGATCAGCTTACGGATCCCATTAACGGTCTTCCAAATCAGTAGGGATATTCTTTTTATAAATGAGGGTTTAGCGGACATTATCCACTCCTATATTGCTCCAATATGCATATGCTAACTGAAAAAAGGTCGAGAGGGAAAACAGAATTGTAAAGGAATCTGTAAGACTTCCATATCGTCGTGCAATATTGGCATTCACAGCATATAGGTTGTTCGCAACGAGTGAGGAACATGGTTATGCTAGGTTTATTAACACTGCATGCCTGCTTAAACGAACTCGATAATTTATTGGGCTGCTTTTTCATCCCTAAGCCACTTCATAAGATATAGTTGAGCTGATGTAATACAAAAGGTATGCTGGTTTAAATCACTTGTTTAAAAAGGATGTTTGAATGTCGTTTCCGCATTTATTAGAACCCTTAGATCTGGGTTTTACTCAGTTGAAAAACCGTGTGCTTATGGGCTCGATGCATACAGGTTTGGAAGAAGAAAAGGGCGGTTTTGAGAAATTGGCAGCGTTTTATAAAGAGCGTGCTCTTGGTGGTGTTGGTTTGATCGTTACCGGCGGCATTTCACCCAACTTACGTGGCCGTCTAGCCCCTAATGCCTGTCAGCTTAGTTTTCCCTGGCA
The DNA here is from genome assembly GCA_004195335.1 of Shewanella sp. Taxonomy (GTDB): domain Bacteria; phylum Pseudomonadota; class Gammaproteobacteria; order Enterobacterales; family Shewanellaceae; genus Shewanella. Next base: position 2,036 of record SDWK01000735.1, on the reverse strand, counting down.
AGTGGGTAAACATAAAGTCGTTACTAATGCGGTTCATGAGGCTGGTGGTAAAATCTGTATGCAGATATTGCATGCCGGTCGTTATGGGTATCATCCTTTTTCACTAGCACCGAGTAAGATAAAGTCACCAATCACGCCATTTACGCCATCGGCCATGTCTTCAAGACAAGTTAAGTGCACGATTAAGGATTATGCGACCACTGCAGCCCTCGCGAAGAAAGCGGGTTATGACGGCATCGAAGTGATGGGCAGTGAAGGCTATTTAATCAATCAATTTGTCAGCAGTCGTACTAACACCAGAGACGATGAGTGGGGCGGAATATTCGAAAACCGGGCCCGTTTTCCACTTGAAATCGTTCGTTCTATTCGTAAAAAAGTTGGCGACAACTTCATTATCATCTTCAGACTCTCAATGATCGATCTCGTCGACAATGGTTCGAGCTGGGATGAAGTGGTTGAATTGGCTAAGTGGCTAGAAAAAGCCGGTGTGACCATAATCAACACCGGTATAGGTTGGCATGAGGCCAGAGTACCGACCATTGCGACCAGCGTACCTCGAGGTGGCTTTGCCTGGGTCACAGAGCGTCTCCAGAAAGAGGTGTCGGTACCCTTGGTTGCGACGAACCGAATCAACACCCCTGAGATAGCCGAGCATATACTCGCTTCCGGTCAGGCCGATATGGTGTCGATGGCAAGACCCTTCCTAGCCGATGCAGACTTCGTCAATAAAGCTGCTGCAGATACACCTGAACTGATTAATACCTGCATTGGCTGTAATCAGGCATGTTTGGATCATTCCTTTGCCTTAAAGCGCGCAACGTGTTTGGTTAATCCACGTGCCTGTTATGAAACCGAGATCAATTTTACGCCGACGGCAAACAAGAAGCGCATCGCTGTGATGGGGGCGGGACCTGCTGGGATGGCTTTTTCAATCTATGCCGCGTCCCGAGGGCATGAGGTGGTTTTATTTGAGGCTAAATCTGAAGTTGGAGGCCAATTTAACCTCGCGCGAAAGATCCCCGGTAAAGAGGAATTCAACGAGACTATTCGATACTTCAAAGCGCAGATGAAACTCAATAACGTCGAATTGCGACTCAATACCCGACTCGATGCATCTGTCGTCCGGGATGAGCATTTCGATGAAGTGGTCATGTCATCCGGCGTTGTACCGCGAAAAATCGACCTGCCGGGCTTTAATGATCCAAGAGTTGTAGACTATCAGCAAGTGTTGAATGGTGAAGTGACTTTAGGTGAAAGCGTTGCCCTTATTGGTGCCGGTGGCATAGGTTTCGATATGGCACATTATCTGTGTGAGCCAGAATCGACAACGCTGCAGCCGGATAAATGGTTGAAGCAGTGGGGCATAGATAAAGATTACAGCCAAAGAGGGGGCTTGATTGAACCTGAATCGGCAGAGGTACCTCGTCAGGTCTATCTGCTACAGCGTAAAAGTACCAAGATGGGTAAAGGTTTGGGTAAAACCACTGGATGGATCCATCGTCTCGTATTGAAAAAGCATCATGTTCATATGAAAACCGGCGTGACTTACCGAAAGTTTGACGACCAAGGATTACATATCACCATCGGTGAGAAAGATGAGATCCTTGCTGTCGATAATGTGGTCTTGTGTGCAGGTCAAGTATCCAATCGAACCTTACTCGAAGAGATGCAAGCCACCGGACTTCCAGTACACCTGATTGGTGGTGTCGATGTTGCAGCAGAGCTCGATGCCAAGCGGGCCATCCGACAAGGTGCCGAGCTGGCGATCCGTCTCTAGTGAGCTAGACGCTGATTAACGCTATAAGCCTGAATGTCTCCTCTTATACCAATCGGTATAAGAAAGTGATCTACTCAGAGTTTTTTTGGCAAACTAATTCAAGGCGAATGGTTGAGGGAATGGTGCTCCCTTCTGAAATCATTCAACGCAGAAGTAGGCGGCCAAAAACACTCCTGAAAGGCGAGTTTTAGCGCATCTGATGCCGTGTTAACGAGCTTAAACGTAGAATAACTATGTTCTTCACTCGTTGCGAGCAACA
>SDWK01000728.1 GCA_004195335.1 Shewanella sp. | reverse complement strand
CACCAGATGTGGTCCCCGTTCCACGATGCCATGTCCCCATACCAGAGCTTCGCTGGCCCACCGCTCCAGTGCTATATCGGCCAGATGTTTACGTACTCTGGTTGATCCTGCTCTGGCGGCTTTTATTGCTGTGATACTCATCTCTACTTTTTCGATCGCCTGTGTACCAAATATGCCACCTAAGAGAGTCATCGGTGTGGCGACAAAATAGAGCCAGGGCGACCTGTGGTGACGAATAAAGGCAAAGTATCCAAGAAGAATGAAGTAACAGACTAAGGCTAAGCGTGATTGTGAAATAAGAACCAGCAGTAAGCTGCCGAGGATCCCGTAGGTTTTAAAACGTTTATCTTTTTCCTGGATGGCGAAGTTTAAGAACAGGTTTCCCATCATGCCCAGCGCCGGAGCCCAAGGGGTAAAGAGTCGCCATCTCGGTGTCCCGCTGCCGGGGTCGATCTCATACAGGCTGACACTGAAAAACTCGGGGCCAGGTCCACCTATGATACTGAGTGGCGAGACATATAGGGTGCCGGGTAATCCAACTAACCAGGCGAAGACACAAAAAGGAAACAGGAAGAAGGTATGCTTACATACAATACAAGTGGCGCGATAGATGATCTCAGGCCGGATATTGAGTGAACCAATTAAGGGGAATATCGCGAGTAGCGCCCATCCTTTTGCCCAGCCGATGCTCGATTTTATCAGTTTAGGCAGGCCAAGATTATGTTCAAAGTGAGCGATGACTAAGGCTATTAGCATGATAAACATGCCTACTATCCAGCATAATTGGGCCGTAGTCATGATGAAGTCTTGTCGGTCAAAAATAAAACGTTTGAGCATTCGAAGGAGCAAGATCCAGCCGATAATGGGGGCGACAAGATACATGGCGCCAAGCAGCCAAAACAGGTAAGTGTAGGTAATGCTATACCAGATGAGCTTCTCATCACTGTTTTCTGGTTTAAGAGTATCTCTGCCCATTTGCGTTACCTTTTATTATCCTTGTATCTAGTTCCTGAAACCCTCAAGCATTCGCGGCTGAAGCCACTCCTACAATGAAAAGGGAGCTTAATCATGTCTGTAGGAGGGGCTTTAGCCCCGAATCTTTTTATGTGCGAATCGCATCAGCCATGAAATTTTCACAAAATCTTTCCCGGCTAAAGCCAGTCTTACATCAAAGCCGCTCCTACAATGAAAATCTTCAGGTCGTTAAAATCTTTTGCAGTATTGGCTTTCTGATCCACATGATGCCTAACCCAGCTAATGAAAAAATGGATGCAACGGTCCCTCCGATCAATGTCAAAATCGTCGTCATAGTGTTGGCTTTCAGTGGCAAACTCGGCGGAGCAAGTAGTTGAAGCAGAGGGTAAGCAGAGTAGATATCGGCTTTACCGACATCCATTTTTGCGAGTGCCGAGGTAAATACGGCCGTGGCGACCTGATGTTCCCGGTGAAGGTCTTCAAGTTTTGCGGCGTCATCATTACTGTCTTTAAGACGCGTATCCCAGGCATTTATCTGTTCTGTAAGGGAGCTTAGTTCATGGCTTAGCCCCTCAGCCTCAGTTGTCAGAGAGAGTAGTTGTTTCATTAATTGTGCCCGGCCATCGATATCATCGGCAGACAGCATCAACATTAAGGTGTCATCCTGATAGCCTAAGAGAATTTTACATCGTTTTCTTAATGCACTAAAAAGTGCTTGTTGCTGCTGAGTTTGGGTCATGATCTGGGGATGTTTCTTGCCGTAACGCCCTGAAAATCCCGCGAGATCCGTGGTTGTTTTTGTGTAGATAATCAACAGTTGCTGATACAACTGGTCATTTTTCAGTTTAAGTAGATCGGCGGCTTGTTTGACGTTAAGGGACAGGTGCAGCTCCAGCATCTTCTGACTAGCAATGACGCCCTGTAGCTTAGAGACCATATTAACTTTACTGTGTCTGAGTCTCTCGATCGTGAGCGCCAGCTCTTTAAATTGATCCAGTGATACCAGTCCTATCTGAGATTGAAAATTGAGTATCTTTGCCTGACTTTGACTCACCTTAGTGGCAAAGCCACCGATGCCCATCTTGATCCCATTCTCTCTTTGATTTATCTCATCTTCTCTGAGTTGAGATAGCAATGCCTGTAAACTGTGGTAGTGGGCCCATGCTTTATCCTGCGCCTCTTGTGCCGTTGTGCTACTGATGTTGAACTGTATCAATCCCGTTTGATTTGGCAGCTTTAACTTGGGCTTCCCCATGGCCTGAGGTGTCAGCTGAACGGTTTTTGCGGCGGCATCGAGTAAGATCTGACTCAACGACAGCGCCTTATAATTTTCTCTGGGATCGATGGCCGAGCTTAAGTAAGGGGAGCTGCTTGTGCTGGTGGCCTGACCGATACTGTCTAAGCTGACTAATGCACCTGCTCCGGCTCCTGGTAGAATAAGTGTCCACTTACTGACAAAACGTGTGGGAGTATTCATTATGGCAATGATCACGAGTGTCCAGATGAGAGTGAGTGCCGCTAAAGCTGTTTTTATATACACCCAGCGACGCGCATTAACAGGCAAGCTGCTGCCTTTAATCGCGGCTCTTTTTAACCAGAGAAGTTGGCTTGGGTGATGTTTGTTTTTCATCTTATTCATCCTTGGGGCCGCTAGATCAAGCGTTAAAGTAGGCCGAGTAAGGTAGCAGGCAGTAATATTTCGGTGAAGGTTTTGGCAATCTCCCGAATATTGGTGACTCCTGAGTCGTAACAGGCGATCCCATCACCTGGCAGCAAAATAGGGTTCATGTTGGGCTTCCACGAATGAACCATTAAGTTATCCAGTGAACGCTCAACAACATCGATTTGTTTAGTGATCGGGTTTTTGGTGATCAAAATAACATGCCGACTCGCGTTAGTGCTTTGCGCGCCTCCGATACAGTTTGCACCTATGGCGCCGCTGAGCAGGCGAGTTCCGTAGGGAAAGCGGGTAGCTTCAGTATCGACTGCCGATTGTGAGTTACTGCTTGCCGGCTGAGTCAGGTTGGAGATGAATACCCTAATGCCCGGAGCCGTAATTTGTGAGGGCCTCGCCAGCTCATCATTAAATAGGTTTAGTTGAGGTACATGAACATGATCACCTGCCATTAGCGTCAGGTGAGGAGTTGAGCTGCCATCGATGACTCCTGATAGATCTAAGGTGAGTATTTGTTCGTCACGTGTGACTGTGATGGCGCTGATATCGGCATCCGGGCTGATCCCCCCCGAGGATCTTAAGGCTGAAGCGATGCTTCGCCCCGAAGCCTGATCTCCGGTATGGCTGCCATTATCATCCGTGATCTCCGTATCTGATTTATGGTTAATAAAGTGAGTGCCGGGTTCAAATACTGCACCAGAGACACTGACCTCAATCGGCGCCCATTTTAGTGGGGTAATACTTATCCTGATGGTACCAGCAAGCATTAACTGCTCATCGATCAGTAGCTGTTTGATATTGGCTTTCAGTGATTCGATCTTTAACCCATGTGCTTTGATAGCCGGAATAAAGGGGAGATAGATAAAGCCATCGGCATTAACCTCGACTTCACTGCTAAACTCCTCACCATTTAAGATCACGATATTGAGCCTGTCGCCACTGGACAGGTTTAAGACGTTAAATTGCGCTTTTAAATCGGTTTGTAGACCAGGGCCTTCGTTTTCTAAGGAGTGTGAAGTGGGATCAGACTCCTTCTTATTGACGAGAATTGTCGAGTCATCTTGCCATCTTCTTCTCACATAGGGTGTCGAACTATCGTAATAATGGCAGGGCTCAGCCTTTTCCTTTGTGCTGTTGTTAACAGCACTCTTGTTAGCTGCAGTAGTTTGCTGATGACATAAATTATTGTCTTGAGTCAGCGAGGGAGTGACACATCCTGAAAGCATAAAACAAAGACTAAAAATCAACAGTAGAAGGTTTGCCTTGAGTGGCTGAATAAAATTAAAAAACATGTGGCAACTCCTTGTTAAAAATTTTTAAGTTTAGTGCTATCTGGCTCATCAATTAAGGCATCAGGCGTAAAGGTATTAAGGTTCGAATCTGGAAGCTTACAACTCACAGATATGTTCAATTGCGGCCGCTTCATCCTCATAGATGGTAAATATCTGATGCAGTCGCGTGAGTTCGATCAATGCGCGCACCCCGGCAGATGGGGACAGGAGAATGATCTCCCCAGCTTTCTTTTGAGTGAGTTTCAGTGCGGAGACTAAAATGGACAGGCCACTGGAGTCGATATACTCAACTTGATGCAGATCCAATATGAGTTTATTGCTGCCCGCTTCAATTTGACGAGTGATAGCGGCCCTGAGGGTGGGAGTTTGTGACATCACCATCTCTTTCGGGAGTGTAATTAAACAAGCATTGTTGAGCGCTAATGGTGAAAATTTCATATTAAGCTCCTTAGGAGAGTCGCTGATATTTATTGTGTTTATGTTGATGAGTTATTCGCTATCTACTTATATCTATCTATTTACTTATATAAGTTTGATTGCACAACTCGGGCCAATAGTTATCTTTATGAATTTAAAGGGGAATTGTGATGGGAACACAAGTTGTAGACTGTCTCTTATACACATCT
>SDWK01000463.1 GCA_004195335.1 Shewanella sp. | reverse complement strand
AACCTGTCCCTTCTGGAGTGACTCGAAAATACAGCCCCCTATCAACGTTGAACTTGCCAACAGTGCCTTCTCTAAGTTTGGATTTTAGTTGAGCGTCATTCATAAGGCAGATACAAAAAAGGTGACAGATTTCTATATCCTACATGATTATAGAAAATCTGCCACCTTATCTGTCACCATTAAAATGCACTTAAAGAGGATGTTGTGAAATTTTATTGCATTTCACTTCAGTGTATCCACTTGTTTTTAATGCTCTTTAATGTTTTGCGTTATCTCGCGAGATATTATTCTACGTTTTGGATCTGTTCACGCATCTGCTCGATTAGAACCTTAAGTTCTACCGCTGCGGCAGTGACTTCTGCGCTGATAGATTTAGACGCTAAGGTGTTAGATTCGCGGTTAAACTCTTGCATCATAAAGTCTAAGCGACGGCCCTGTGAGCCACCTTGCTTAAGGATACGTTGGGTTTCGACAACGTGGGCATCGAGTCTGTCCATCTCTTCGGCGACATCCATCTTCTGGGCAAGAATAACCATCTCTTGTTCCATACGAGCAGGGTCTAGTTCACCTGTTATCTCGGCAAGGCGGTTAATTAGCTTGTCACGCTGCCACTGCATAACAGTAGGCATATGCTCTCGAACGATTTTAACCTGGCCAACGATGGCATCGAGACGCGTTTGCAGCATTGTCTTGATAGCGTCACCTTCACGGCCACGAGCTTCGATGAATTGATCGATTGCAGAATCGAAGGCAACTAACAGCTCTTTGCCTAATGCGTCCATATCTTGCTCTGAACCTGACATGACGCCCGGCCATTTTAAGATATCAACCAGATTCAGTTCACCTTGACCCGCTTCTTGTTTAACCCAGTTGGCTGCGTTAATGAGCTGTTTAGCGAGATCTTGGTTGATCTGCAGTTCATTTGTGCTGTTGTCGGCGAGGTCATATCTGAGGTTAACTTCAATCTTGCCACGATTTAAACGCTTGCGTAGACGGTCTCTTAGCAGAGGTTCCAGGCTTCGGAAGTGCTCAGGTAGGCGCAGATAAGTTTCTAAATAGCGCTGATTTACTGAACGGATTTCCCAAGAGGCTGTGCCCCATTCTGCTTTGTGCTCAATACGAGCGTAGGCTGTCATGCTTTGGATCATGGGTGAGTATTCCAGTTTGTTTAAATCGTCAAAGTGAACAGGGATTATAGACGCCTTAGGTGGCGCGTCAAAGTAAACTCTCGGTGGTTTACGCTCTGGATCGGAATATCATGGCATCCATCGTCACAAGGCCCTATAATATGCACCCAAATTCGCCTTTAGATTTATGAATACAGGAATTTCCTATGCGCCCAAGCGACAGAACGCCAGCTCAATCTCGTCCAGTGACGATTACCCGCCAGTTTACAGCTCATGCTGAAGGCTCAGTTTTGGTTGAGTTTGGTGACACTAAAGTACTTTGTACTGCCAGCTTCGAAGAGGGAGTTCCACGTTTTCTTAAGGGCAAAGGTCAAGGTTGGGTGACTGCTGAGTATGGGATGCTACCGCGTTCGACGCATAGCCGTATGAACCGTGAAGCGGCTCGTGGCAAACAATCTGGTCGTACTCAAGAGATCCAGCGCCTTATCGGTCGCTCACTTCGTGCAGCTGTAGATATGAAGGCACTAGGTGAAAACACCATCGTTATCGATTGTGATGTTATTCAGGCCGATGGCGGCACACGTACCGCTGCTATTACTGGTGCATGTGTTGCATTGGTTGATTCACTAAACTGGGCTCGTGGAAAAGGGATCTTGAAGACTAATCCACTTAAGTTCCTTATTGCCGCAGTCAGTGTCGGTATCTACAAAGGTGAGCCAATTTGCGATTTAGAATATCTCGAAGACAGCGAAGCTGAGACCGATATGAATGTCGTGATGACAGAAACCGGCAAGATGATCGAGATCCAAGGGACTGCAGAAGGCGAGCCATTTAGCCATGAAGAGCTACTGAGCCTACTGGAGTTGGCTAAGCACGGTATTCGTGAAATTGTCGATATACAGAAAGCAGCATTGAGCTGATTTGTTATCAAGTAAAATTAAGGGCCCTGCGGGGTCCTTTTTGTAAGTAAAATAATAAGACCTGCCTACAAATTTTAAGGAGAGATTGTGAAAGCCTATCAGCGTGAGTTTATTGAATTTGCATTAGAGCGTCAGGTACTGAGATTTGGCGAGTTTACGCTTAAATCGGGTCGTACGAGTCCTTATTTTTTCAATGCTGGCCTGTTTAACACCGGTCGTGACTTAGCCCGTTTAGGTCGCTTCTATGCCGCGGCTTTAGTCGATTCAGGTATTGAGCACGATCTGCTTTTTGGCCCCGCTTACAAAGGGATCCCGATTGCGACGACTACGGCAGTCGCTTTATGTGAACATCATGATATCGATGTGCCTTATTGTTTTAACCGTAAAGAGAAAAAGCAGCACGGTGAAGGTGGTAGCTTGGTGGGTAGCGAGCTAAAAGGTCGTGTAATGCTGGTTGATGATGTGATTACCGCCGGCACCGCAATTCGTGAGTCTATGGAGATTATTAAGGCTCACGAAGCTTCGTTAGCGGGAGTATTAATCGCGCTCGATCGTCAGGAGAAGGGTAAAGGCGAGCTTTCGGCTATTCAGGAAGTTGAGCGTGATTTCGGCTGTGAGATCGTTTCTATCATTAAACTTGAAGACTTGATTAACTATCTTTCTGAGAAGTCGGGTATGGAAGCGCAGCTCGAATCAGTTAGTGCTTACCGTGACCAGTACGGGATTTAAAAGAAGTCTCGAGTTCCTAGGGCCTAGGTTCTAGGAACTCGTACTTTTGTATTCTTAGTGACTCAGCTTTAATTACTTAAGAATTCGGCGCGTGTGGCTGGATTCGATTTGAAAATGCCGCCAAGGGCCGTCGTTGTCGTTGAGCTAGTAGAGTCCATCACGCCCCGGGATTTCACACAATAATGTACCGCATCCATCTTAACGGCCACATCTTTGGTCTCGAGTAAGGTCTGCAAGGCAACCAAGACTTGCTGCGTCAGGCGTTCTTGAACTTGAGGACGTTGGGCGAAAAACCTCACAATCCGGTTAATCTTAGATAATCCGATGATATTTTTACGGGGCAGATAAGCAACCCTTGCTAAGCCATCTATGGTGACTAAGTGATGCTCACACGTACTCGTTAGGCTGATATCGTTAACCTTGATCATCTCATCGAATCCCATCTTATTTTCGATGACAGTGATCTTGGGGAAATTCTGATAATCCAGTCCTGAGAATATTTCATCGACATACATTTTGGCTATACGGCGCGGTGTATCGGCCAAGCTGTCATCGGTTAAATCCAGCGACATTAAATTTAAGATTGCACGCATATGCTGTTCAATCTGATCTTTACGCTCATCGGCGCTAAGCTCACACGGGAGCATAGGAGTCTCAAGTCCACGTGCTAATAATGCACTTTGTACAAGCTGTGCTGATTCACTGAGAACGGCGTCTTTTAATGTCATAAGTTCCTCCACTATGATGGGTAGTGGTTTTATTGTGTTTCTTTTGTCGCAACAAACGCTGGACTTGCTGAGATGTCAGTCTTCTCTGTATCGGTGCTGGAGTCAACTCGTTGCTCGCGACCACAATCAGAGAGAGCGGGAGGATACCGCTATTTGCTGTAAATATATACCAGAAATCGGAGTTAAGATAACAAAAAAGCCGATAGAGGCTATCGGCTTTTAAGGGCTAATAGCAGGTTATAGTTTGAGGTTTTCTTTAAGGAAGCTCAACATCTCACCATAATACTTGGCTCTGTGGTCGTCGTTATAGAAACCATGACCTTCGTCGTCCATCACGAGTTTTTGGTAAGGATAGTGATGCTTCTGCAACGCATCCTCCAGTGCTTCTAATTGTTCAATAGGGGCTCGTTCATCATCACCACCATGAACCAGTAAAAGTTTAGTTTTGAGTTTATCAACATTATGAGTCGGTGACATAGATTTCAACACTTTAGGGTCTTCACCCAGAACCCGCTCTAAGTAACGCTCTCCAGCACGGCGGCTCTGTACGTCTCCCTCTTTAAACATTAATGGTAGATCGTAAACACCAGCAAATCCTATAGCGCATTTAAACATATCGGGTGCAAGTGTTGGTGCCATTAACGCGGAATAACCGCCGAAGCTGCCCCCAGCAATACAGATGCGGTCTTTGTCTACTAGTCCCTGTTCAATGACGTACTTAGTCCCATCTATGATGTCATACTGAATATCGGTGCCCCATTTTTGATGGCCCAGATGTTCAAACTCTTTACCGTATCCGCCGGAACCTCGGAAGTTGATCTGTAATACTGCCGCCCCTTGGTTGGCAATAAGCTGATTTTGAGCATCGAAGCCCCACCAGTCTCTTGGCCCATGTGGTCCGCCGTGAGGATTAACCACTAAGGGTAAATTCTTTGCTTCCACGTTGTTGGGCAGGGTGAGATACCCGTGAATTTTTTTACCATCTCGGCTGGTAAAACTGATAGGTTTCACCTCTGCCATTAACTCGGGATCCAACCAGTTTTTTTGAGATACCAGATATTCAAGCTTCATGGTCTCGGAATTGAATAGATAATAATCACCGGGGTTGCGATCGTTAAATGCCTTGATTATAAA